>CAZKUH010000007.1:0-18013 GCA_964555895.1 uncultured Enterobacterales bacterium | reverse complement strand
GCGCGTACTATTTCGATACTTATGAAGCATCTGTTGCTATAAATAAAAAATCTGCGTTAGATATATACTTAGATATGGTTACAAGCACACCTGAGTGGGTCAATTTTCTCATGTCTTTGAGAAATAAAACTGCATCGATGGTTGGCTTAAAAAATCTTGGTCATCTCGGCGAGATAGAAAAATATAAGCTTGTAAAAAACTACAAAGTAGGAGATCGTGTAGGTATATTCTCGGTTCTATTTATAAGTAATGATGAAGTAATACTAGGTGAGTCAGACAAACATCTTGATGTGAAATTATCAGTTTTCAAAACTAGCGTAAACAATAAAAACACTATAGCTGTATCTACAGTAGTTCATATCCATAATATGCTTGGTCGTTTATATATGCTATTTGTTACTCCGATGCACAAGATAATAGCCCCTAGCATGCTGAAAAAAATTGAATACATGTATAATGAAATATAAAGCAATCATATTTAAATAATAAATATATTTTATTATTTATGCCGCAAATAAAAAATCGCAGAACAAAAGACCACTTAAGTGGTTTTCTTATGCAAAGTTGAGGACACTCAAATTTCTTGATTATTATCAATGCGATCCAGGATGAGAGTCGCATGTTTATGCTGTTCCGTGTGTTCAAAGTGCGTTTCTATTTTTAACAGCCAGTCTCGGGCTTTGTATTTTTGTTCATTTTTGATATATGAACTAGCGATATTCATCATTAGTTCTGCGAGTTCTGTCGTTTCAGGTCGAGCGCCTTCTATTAGATTGATTATTTTTTCAGCATCTGCATGATAGCCACTGCGTATAAATCGCTGACAGAGATCAATGAGCCGTGTAAGACTGAGTCCCCCTCTGGGATTGAGTTGTCTGAATTTTAAATAGAGGTCATGAATCCAGTCATCAAGATCCCGTTCATTTATGGTAATCATGAATATATGATCAACTAATTTTTTAAAAGATTTTGTCTTAGGATTGAGCTTATCAATATTAAAGAGCAGTTCAAGCGCACGAATATTTTGAGGTTGTTGTTTGATGATCTTTATGAGCTCAATTCTGGCCTTTTTAAAATTTAAATTTTTTATAAGCGTCAATGATTTTTCCAGAGACTCAGCAATTGGATCGAAATCATCTTCTTCATCTGAACCCGTCAAGTATTCTGTATCTATACTTTGAGATGGAGAAAAAAATGACCGGGATAACATTAATGTGAAAATTGCTCCGGTTAATAAACCGCCGACATGAGCAAGGTAGGCAATGCCTGGGTCTTCCGCTGAATTATTGGCTAATATCTCTTTTAAAATCCAAATGGGTAATACCACTAAAGCAGGTAACCGGATATATTTAAAATAGGCCACTATCCAGATGAAAAACTTTATTTTTTTAAAACCGTAAACTGTAGCGTAACTTCCCATTAACCCCGCGATAGCACCTGATGCACCGATGAGCGGAACATAACTGTTTGCATTGAAATAGGAAAAAAATGCAGCGGCACCTATGCCAGAAGCGAGATAAATAATCAGGTATTTTATTTTTCCAAATATTTTCTCCAGACTAAAACCAAAGATTAATAAAAAAAGCATATTACCAAAAATATGCCAGAAGTTCGCATGTAAAAATATTGAAGTTGTCGCTGTGAATAATGAAAACTTGGCGGGCTTGAGACCGTATTTAAGAAAAACTACTTTTGCCAGTTTTCTTTCAAATTCATTTCGACTCTGCTGCCACACATTAAATTCATTCGCAGGTGGTTTGATCATTCCCTGGTTTAATTCCGCATTCCATTGATCATTGAATATCATTTCTATAACCAGTGACTTTAATTGCTGTTGTTTATCCAGACGAGTCAACGTGCTGCTGTTAGGTGATTGATTTAAGCCAAGCGTTTTTTTAAAAATTGGCACTTCAATTTTTACTAAAGGAGATTGCAGGTAATAGTTGATGGCGGCAGTTAATTTCTTCTCATCATTTTGTTGAAAGAACAAAAATATCAACAAAGTGAAAATGATAAGAGTGAGTGTTACCAGTGGAGGGTTGGACCAGTCAATTCGTCTTTCAGCAGGTATGATTAAGAACATAGTATTGTTTTTTAATTGTTTCTACGGTTAATCTTTGACAACAATCATGTTGATGTCAAGTTTGAAAGTGAATTATCTGGAGTTGCGGTCAAATTAGTGCGAATACTGCAAGGGTACAATCCAGACGCTAACTGACGCATCGAAAGTCATGAATTTCGCTGAACTCATTAAACACAAAAGTCAGACAAAAAAAAGCCCTGTCTGACGAGGGCTGGATAGGTGTGAGTCACATTAAGCTAAATTTTTGTTTAATGCGACTCATTGCATAAAATTTTAACCACCAATAATACCATTTACTACGGGTTCAAAAGCAGTCAAACTATCCATCAGAGTCGCATTCCCGAGGCCATGATTGGGGAATATTGTGGCAAATCTACCTTGATCGCCATGTAACGCCATGTAATTTAAGACTACTGTTTCCACCAGCAGATTAACGTTGTTGGCTGCAGGGGTTGAAGCCGTTTCAACTGAAGCATCAGAACGCATGTAACCGATTTGCTGATGGTTAGCCTGTATCTGAGGGGTTGCACCGATAACCACAGGTTTGCTGGCTGGATTGTAAACCATGAAAAATGATGCCGCTGTTGAGGAATTATCCCCTTGCCAAGCGCCTTTACCACGACCGGCTGCGGAATTATCAATGCTGCCATCACTGGCGACAGAGCCATCACTGAATACATACATCATCAATGGTACACCTAAACGAGCCGCGTATTCCAGACAGGCTCCCATACAACGACCTGCACGAAGATCGCGTGTTTCACCGACAGCACGATCGCCAGTGTGGTAGTCATTACCACCCATGGTTATGGTGCCTGCTCCGGCAAAGCCATTCATCACTAACTTCATGACTGCTGCTGTTTTCTGGAATTCTCTTTCATCTGCAAATTCCTGATCAGCAAAAATACCGTTGATACCCACAATATCGGGATCGAGTGCCGGGTTTAAGGTCGTGGGGTCGCCAAAACGGTCGGCGAGATCTGCACTTTTTACATAGCCGCATTTTACTGCTTCTTTAATGACTGCGTCATTAGCCACTTGGGTATTCACATTGGAAATTTTTTGCTCACTGATGCGTTCCATTGATTCCATCACAGCGACAGCTTCACTCTGGCTTAATAGTCCCACCAGATCACCGATATCAACCAAGCCGGTAACATCAGAACCCCGATCGACTTTGGTGGGCCGGACATTGGGATCAATCATTGTCGCCGGAGACATGGAATTACCCCCGGAATCTGTCGCCTGTGAACCGATAAGTGTTAATAATGAGCCATCAGCCCCCGCTTTATTAATACCATACATCGGATTGTGAGGATTGTTGCCGGTATCGTTGTCCGATCGAGCGGGTATAACGGCACCATTGATATTTGCACGATTAGTGACACTAACTTTTTCCAGCATGCCTCTTACAAAAGCACTGTCGGAATGAAATGAAAGGCCAAATTCACTATTGATGAAATCGTTGGTACCGGTCGCTTGATTGACAATTGAAGGGATCATGTCTCCTGGTAGCCCCAGTTTGCTATATCCGGCGCTGGTGAGGAAGTCCAGTTGCCCACCTTTACCGCCGATTAAAACATTGGAACCCGAAATATTTGCACCACCCGCCAAATCAAAGCAGATAAAGGGTATTTTTCCAGCGCCCTGGGTTGCAATACCGCAAGTTGCTTTCAACGCTTCAATGTCACTTGAAAGTGCAGCCTGCGCGGATCTGGGATTAGCAAACATACTGAATATAGAGCCTCCAGTAACAGTGGCGGCTCCTGTCATAAAACCCTGTGCAATAAATTCTCTACGTGTTACTGGGCGTTTGTGATTGGTATGACGTAAAGGTTCGTTAATACCAAGAGTTTTTTTGTTCTTACTCATAATTTATAACCTCAATTCTATTTCGTTAACCATTTGACTTATTGAAGAAGCATTGCTGCATTACCAACTGCGGCTGCACAAGTTGCCTTAACAACTGTTTTTGTGCGGTCTGGCGCGCAACTGTTTCCACAAACAGTCAGCCGGTCAATCAGGCTATTTAATTCTGCTTTTGCCGAGGTCGATACCGGTTGTGTAGCGACATTGGTATTCAACACTTTGGTCAACAGTTTGTCGATGATCAAATTTCTGCCACTGGTATTGAACGCAGTCGTAACCGGGTCGGTAAAAGTAAACCCAGGAAAGTATGTCGCTCGCAGGTTTGTATCTTCAACCAGCGCATTACAATATTCAATGGCCATTTGCGTAACCGCCATCTGTTGTGCTGAGGCAAAAGTGTTGATGTCTACATTTGAAGGTAGCGCCTGTTTAACAACATTAAAGGTACCTAACACGTTTGGATTATTCATCGGAACTTCTGTGATGCTTGATAAGGTTGCGTTAATTTCTTCGAAATTTCTCAAACCTATGGAAGACCTGGCTGGTAAATCCTGCGCGGGCGCTGGTGGTGGTGGTGGTGGTTCAACAACTGTATTGACATTGCCACCAATTTTCTCAAAAGTGAGGAAAAACTCATCACTTTGAGGCCCTTTTTCAAGTGCAATCAAAGTGCCCAATTGGGAGATATTTTGACCCTTGAGTGCATCATAGATGCTGCTATCGAGAACCGTTTTGATATTCTTGTAGGCTTGTCCTACAATCGCTTCACGACCATTAATACCGATACGTATTTTCTCAAGATCGACGCTATTGGGTGATGCATTGGCATCCAGACTGATAAAGAAAGGCTGGTTAAACAGGTAACTAAAATTATCGTATTGGCTGACTGTATAGACAACGTAACTTTGCGGCACGTTCAGCAGATGAGAAACACCAAACAACATGAGGAATTTTTCACCCACACCCACTTTAAAGTTATCCACTATTTGCTCTACTGGAAGCACTCGATTGTGTACAGCAACCATCCGAATAGTGCCTTGCCAGAGTCGGTCACTGGAAACCTCATTACCCAGCACAAAAGCAAAAGTATCATTCCATTCACTTAAGTTTCCACCAGCCACAGGATCCATATCACCCGTAAATACACCATTGACATAGATTTTCCTGCCATCGGTTGGGCTGTAAGTTATCACAACATGTTGTAATGCAGCTTGCAACCTTTCATCGGCATCGGCAGTCGCCAACATGGGTTCGCCATTTTGGTTTGTTGTTGAACTTCGGTTGAGGAAATCATAGTTATACAAAGTCTGGCCCAGAGTGAAGTTTCGGGTGGTCGTACCGCCAGAATAACTGATAATTCCGGCTGGGCCTTCCTGCGTTACATTGGCCGGCGCAATCCAGGCTTCGATTGAATATTCACCAGTTGCGGTAATCAAATCAAACAATTTTCGACTGGTTGTTGTCGAAGCCTGTGCTTTACCATTGATAATTTGTATTCCCCAGCCGCCAACCCAGCTGACTTCACCGTTCAGGGTTAAATCCATTGCAGGTTCAACGCCACTGGTATCGAAAGCGGTCGTGCCCTTACCCGTTTTAAATTCCCATTTGGCAATGACGTTATCTTCATGACGACCACCGGTATTGGCTAAAATACCGTCTGTCAGACGTAAAGCTTTACTGGCTAATAATGACGGGTCAAGCTGTGTTAACGGAATACCGGCAGCGAAGGCATCGATGGCAACTTTTATTTCATCGGCATTTGCTTGACAATCACCCCAGCAATTATGATTTTGACTGGGAAGTTTAACGACAAATCTGGAGTCGGCTGTAGACTCCAGATTAATTTTTGTTTGCGCTGCCAGATAAGCTTCATCAACATCTGAGGAAGCAAAAAATGGCGACTGCTTGGTACTGGAATTAGATGTATGGCAGCCAGCGCAATTTGTTTTTAATAAAGGGTAAACAGTGGTTGCAAATAACGCAGAATCTGCTGGAAAGTTTTTACTCGCACCGGGATCTTTATCGGGTGGAGCAATAAGAGAAATGGTACTACCAGCACCACCGAGCGCGCCGCCAGCCCAATCCGTAATATATCCTTGAATAATATCAGCACAGGCTTGATCACTGGTGAGCCAGCAATTGTGACCACCAGCCACTTTTTGCACCAGCCTGGATTCGCTGGGCGAACTCAATTTAACCAGCGGGCCAACAGCTTGATAAGCCAAATTGATATCGTCGTCTCTGACGAAGGGCGGATCTTGTACTGTTTGATTATGACAGGATCCACATCGATTATCTGGAGATAAGTTATCCCAAAGGTTAAGTTTGAACCTTTGGATATCTTCAGTAGCAGGTGGCGGACCCGAATAGTTGGTATTTCCACCATTTCCAGCATTGGTATTGGGAAGCTGTTGCACATCGGCTCCACCACCATTACAGGCAGCAAGTACGCTCAGCGTCGCTAAAACAATAAAAAATTTCATTAATTGGTTAAGCCTATGCACAGGCTTAAAGGTACGAATGATACTCATAATCTTCTCCTCCTAGTTGCCCATACAGTAAACAGCAGATTCTGCAAACACTTGTTTTAAATCATAATTATTATTTTTAAATGAAGCCACCATGTTACTGATCTGTGTTCTGTCTGCAGCATCTACCGGGGGTCTAAAACAAACGTTCTTAAATACTTTTTTCACCTGGCAACTGGAAAATGCCTCACTATGAGCGAGCTCCATCCCCATGGATTTTGCGCCATTTCCAGAACCGGGTAACGCTGGATCCCAACCTAAATTTGCATTAGGTCCCTGGCGCCAGTAGTTAATCCAGCTATCATCGGTGGTGGGATAACCGAACTTGAAATTAGCAGAATTTTGCCGATATTTCTTCTTTACACGGGTACCCGTGTCGGGATCTATAGCACCGACTCCATTATAAGAGGTTGCACCGTCTTCAAAGTTTTCACCATTATAAGGATAATCGTAATAAGCTAGGGCACCGGTCAGTCCATCCATACCTGTATGACAACCTGAACAGGTATTCATAAAGATCCGACTATCGCCACCAGGACTTCTGGAAACGTCCTGACGAATACGGTCAAAAGCGCGGGTATTGTCCATGATTTGTTCAAGATCGACACACATTTGGTTTAATAGCGTAAAGCGATACATCGCTCGATTTGTGCCATCAATAAAAAAGGCTCTTGAAGCTGCACGAGTTGTGGTGACGCCCGCAGTAGCTTCAGGCGGTAATCCTGTCACAGAAGACTGGGTTCTTTTAACCAGATTAGCTTTGAGATCAATATGTTGATTCTCCAAGGCTTCGTAATGTGCATTGTTACCGTTTGAGTAAGCCGGAATATTGGGTACTGCAGGATCGGCGATGTAAATAATGTCACCCGATAAAATTTCTCTGAAATCGATACCGTCACGGACTATACCGATAACCGTTGCTACGTAGTCGTTCAATGGCGAAAAATAGGTTTGTTCTTCATTTGTCCAGGGCATCACCATATTTTTCAAAGTGGTATCGTAGAAATTACGATTTTCCATGGCAGTAAAAGCGGCTTGTATTGGATTGCCAGCGGTTATCTGATTCTCCATGGTTTGTAAAACCGTTTCGCTAGGCGGAACGCCGGCAATACGATCGTGAATTCTTTTGGCTTGCTCTCTTGGTCCAGCTTGAGCTACTGCCATACTGAAAGAAAAAATAAGTAGCGCGCTACTTATTATCTTTCCAGGTTTGAGAAGTTTCCCCAGTTGACGAGCTATCGGATTGATGAACCTTGAAGATTCAGAACGACTTACTGCATTCATAATCTGATTTCCTTCAATTATTTGAATGTAAGCTATTTTAATATAAATCCGTTATTGATGAGTTAGCTTTAGCTTCGGTTGCTTATCCTTTATGCTAAAATTAGAAAGTAAAAAAATAACGGGCGTTTAGTAAAAATAGCAGCAGTTTATAATATTACGAGGTTTATTGCCTTGATTTCGTGACGTTGTGCACAGAATAGATAATTAAATATCGATGATAATAGCCTTATATAGGTAATATTATGTATGGTTTCCTATACTTATGCGGAGATTTGACTGATTTATGCATTTTTGGGGCAGAAAATATCAAAAATGCTGCCATAATTATGCAGACGTTAAATAAGATGATTGATGCCGCTGCATGGTTATCTTTGGCCAATAACGGGATTTCCCAAAGATTAGATTTTAACATTCAGGTAGTTACGTTATGTTAGCAAAATACAGAATAAACAATAAGTTACGTAATATAATGATTAAGTTGATTTTTTCCATAACGGTTTTTAGTAACTTGTTACTGAGCGCCTGTGGTGGAGGTAACGGCCTTAGTGGTGGGAATCAGGCACCCGATGCTGTGGTGCAAGATTTTCCCATCGCTTATGTAAAAAGAACTTTGCCGGTAGATAATAATGGCAACTTGATTCCTGACAATTTTGCTCAACCGTCTACTTTTTTACCAGGCGCGGAGCTTATTTTACGCGATCGAGCCTCTCCAACAGCCAATGAAACCATATTAACGGCGGATGTCTTTCCTGCAGGTGAACTCTATGATGTGAAAGACTTAGATGTCTCTTACGATGGCAGGCGTCTGATTTTCGCGATGCGAGCTCCTGAGATCCCAAATGCTACCCCTGAGGAACAACCGACATGGAATATTTGGGAATATGATCTTGATAGCAAAATTTTACGACGTATTATCTCCTCAGACATCAATGCCGAAGCCGGTCAGGATACCGGGCCACAATTTTTACCTGGTGGGGATATTGTTTTCTCTTCTACCAGACAACGAACCAACAAGGCTATTTTGCTGGATGAAGGCAAACCACAATACTCGGGTCTGGAAGAAGGGCTGGATGTTGAAGCCTCAGTTTTACATTTAATGGGTTCGGATGGCAGTAATATTCGCCAGCTAACTTTTAATCAGAGTCATGATCTCGATCCTGCTGTGTTAAGCAATGGCAAGATTGTTTTTTCCCGTTGGGATCATATGGGTAGTGATAAAGGGATCCATCTTTATCAGGTGAATCCAGATGGTACCGACATGGAATATTTGTACGGTGCCAATAGCCATGCTACCGGTACTGATGGTTCTCTGGTTGAATTTTTCAAACCCCAGGAAATGCCTGATGGAGATTTGTTAGTCCTCACCCGTTTGCGGTTTACGCGAAACCTGGGCGCTGAGTTAACCAAGATAAATGTTAATCAGTTCAGTGATAATAACCAGCCAACATTTGATAATGCGGGTCTTGCCGGCCCCGCCCAGCAATCTCTTACCGGACAATCAGTGGCCACAGACGGCACAATTTCCAGAGGTGGGTATTATGCGGCAGGAAATCCTCTTTGGGATGGTACGCAACGTTCCCTAGTCAGTTGGTCGCAATGTCGCTTACAGGAAACCGATTTAGCTGGAAATATCAATATTATCCCTTGCACCGACGCGAATATAACCAACCCGAATGCGGTTGAAGCACCACCTTTGTATAGTATCTGGATGTTAAATGAAACGGCCAATACTTTATTACCGATTGTGGTGGGAGAAGAAGGCATTGTTTTTTCCGATGTGATTGCCATGCAACCTCGTCCGGCTCCTTTATTTCAGAATAACCCTGTACCCGATCAAAATCTGGTTAATGAAGGTGTCGGGATTTTGCATATTCGTAGTGTATATGACTTTGATGGCATTGATTTTGCGCCAGCGGGTATCGCTGCCACCGCTGATCCAGCGCAAAATAATGCCGATGCCAGACCCGCCAGATTTATCCGTATTGTCAAAGCGGTTTCTATCCCTAACCCTGATCTGGTCACGTTGAATAATGCGGCTTACGGTCGTAGTAGAAATCAATTAATGCGTGAGATCGTGGGCTATGTACCCGTAGAACCGGATGGCTCAGTTAAATTTAAAATGGCTGCAAATATCCCTTTTGCCATCAGTGTATTAGATAAAAATGGTAAAAGAATTACCCCTCGACATCAAAACTGGATAGAAATGGTTCCAGGCGAAAAGTTAGAGTGTAATGGTTGTCACGATAATTCCCTGACCGTCGCACATGGTCGAAAAGATGCCGAGCCACCTTCTATTAACGTCGGTGCTTTGGCTGATGGTGTACCGTTTCCTAATACAGATCCAGCACTCTTTGCCAATCTGGGAGAGTCAATGGCTGAAACCTGGTCACGTATTAATGGCCCCAGAGAATTATCGGTTGATATCAATTTTACAGATGATTGGACGGATGCTGCGACCTTAACCCAAGACACACCTTTTTCTTATTCTTTCAATGATTTGACCACGATGCCACCGACAACTGCAGCTTGTATTGCCAACTGGGTGTCAACCTGCCGCATACAAATTAACTATGAAGATCACATTCAACCCTTGTGGGAGACCCCCAGATTAGTATTGGATGTGGACGGAGTTACCGTGCTGGAAGATCATACCTGTAATAGTTGTCATAACAATGCTGATGCCAACGGCGCTATTCAACTCCCTGCGGCACAATTGGATTTGCGTGGATTGGCTTCGACAGATGAACCAGATCAATTCATTTCCTATCGGGAACTATTTTTTAATGATAACTTGCAGCAGATAGTGAATGGCGCTTTAGTTGATGTAACACAACAAGCAACTGATGCGAATGGCAATCCGCTTTTTGAAGTTGATCAAAACGGGGCCTTGATTTTAGATGCAAATGGTGACCCGATACCGGTGTTGATCACTTTGGGAGTAACACCCTCGATGCGGGTTAACGGTGCACTCAATAGCTCAACTTTTTTTAATGTGTTTCAGCCAGGTGCAACACATTTTGGTTGGTTGACGCCGGCAGAGATGAAATTAATCTCGGAATGGCTCGATATTGGGGCACAATATTATAATAATCCTTTTGACGTTCCCCAGAACTAAGCTATTGTATAATAAATGTGTATAGTAAACACTTGAAAAAATTGAAAATTAACAGCGATGCTTAAGGGCTCATAGCTTTGAAAAAAATAATATTCATACTGTTTGCCATGAGCCTGTTGGCATTGATTTTTCATCCTCTGTCATCATTTGCAGAAGAAGAATATGCTTATGTAGAAATAGTTGATCCTTATATTGATCTACACACGGGACCAGGACGATCGTTTCCGACCTTCTATATTGCAGAAAGAGGAGAATGGATCAAGGTTCTGAAAAGTAAAACCAGTTGGTATAAAGTTCGTCTGAAAAATGGTAAAGAAGGTTGGGTCAATCAAAATCAGATGTCGCGAACACTCAATCTTGACAATGAGATTGTTGATTTAAAAGATCCTGACTTTAAAGAGTACGTGAATAGAAACTGGGAAATAGGCGTTCAACACGGTGATCTCGAGGGCGCAGCCGTTATTTCGCTTTATGGTGGATTTCACCTGACAGAAAACATTTCTACCGAATTACATATTGCACAAGCGTTGGGAAATTTTTCTGAAATCAGAATGGTGTCATTAGACATTATTCATCAGCCATTTCCTCAATTGAAACCTTTTGCCGGTTGGCCTTGGGTTTCGGATATTAATATCTCACCATTTTTTGGTATTGGTGGTGGAGTGATACAAATTTTACCACGGGCTACACTCGTGCAAGCCGTGGATCGCCAGGACGAAATGATTTTTGTAACGGCTGGCGCCAGAATGTATTTAACCAGACGATTTTTAGCTCGACTCGAATATCGCAATATCGTCATTTTAACCAGCCGAAACAACAACGAAGAAGTGGAACAATGGACATTTGGATTCAGCGTATTTTTCTAGGCATTATCAGCCTTTTTTGGGTACAGACAGTTTCAGCAGCTGAAAATAGTGCTGGAGAAGAAGAGACTATACCTGTCATCAAAGTTAAACCCATCAAATTGGAAGATTTTAACAAGTCACCACGGGAACGAAAAAAAATCAAAGCGGGTGATAAAAAGGGAGAAGACATTGATAACCAAACTAAACCTGCGCCGAAGGCGGTTGATCTTGTCGATCCAAAAGTTTTGCGACGAGAGATCGATATTGCCGATATTGATTCTCAGGATGTCGAAATAGGTGTCTTTTATGGAGTGATGAGTGTTGAAGATTTTGGCGTTAATCCGGTCACTGGAGTCTTTTTAAATTATCATGTTACTGAAGATATTTTCATTGGTGCCAGCTACGGACAGACAACAACAGAGCTCACCAGTTTTGAACGGTTAAGTGGGGCGAGATTACTCACGCCCGATCAGAGAGATCTGAAATATTATGATCTGAGTGTTGGGGTAAATTTGTTACCTGGTGAGGGTTATATTGGCAGAAGTTGGGCTTTTAATAGTAATTTTTATGCCACTATTGGCGTCGGTAGTACAGATTTTGCTGGTGACCAAAGGTTTACCATCGCCTGGAGTGCGGGTTACCAGATGGTTGTTCAGGATTGGCTTGCATTGAATGTTGAACTTGAAGAACATCGTTTTGATATTGACATTCTAGGCGCGACTAAAATTAGTGACAATTTGTCATTACAGGCCGGCTTTTCTGTCTATTTTTAAGTAACAGACCGCATCTTTAGTTTTAACGAATTTGCATTATGTTTATATAATATAAAGGATAAATTGTATGTTTAAGATTTTTCAAAAACTTATTGTAGTTTTATCAATTTCTATCATGGCTTTGAGTTCAGTTCAAGCATCTGGGACGCTATCAGGACCGGCAAAAGATTTTACTTTGAAAAGTCGTTCAGGAAAAAATATTCGGCTTGCAGAATTAAAAGGAAATGTGGTGCTAATTAATTTTTGGGCTTCATGGTGTGCGCCTTGCCGACAGGAAATGCCGAAACTTGAAGAATTGTACAATAAATATAAAGACCTTGGTTTTGTCATTTTGGGCGTGAATTTAGATGCCACTCGAGATTTATCACAAAAACTGTTAAAAGATATTACGGTAACTTTTCCGGTGTTGTTCGATCCAGAAAACAATGTGAGTGAGGCCTACAAAATTGAAAGTATGCCGACAACAATTATTGTTGATAAAGAGGGTAACTGGCGGTTTATACACAAAGGTTATCTACCGGGTTATGAAAATGAATATGCTCAACAGATAAAAGAATTATTACGAGAATAATAGTGATAATAAGCTGTATTGTTTTGGAGTTATAAAATGAAAAAATATATTAAATTTATCGTCTTTTTTGCTGTGATACTCAGTATGACAGGTTGTTCAATCAAGCCTTGGGTTAAACCCTATGAACGCCAAAATCTGGCTGATCCTATTATGCTTTTAAATACTAACCCCGTGGCCTCAGCTTATATGGATCATGTACATGAAGCGCGTGAAGGTGCTCGAGGTGCCGGATCGGGTGGTGGTGGTGGATGTGGCTGTAATTAATCTGGAACTACTTGACAATTAAATATGCAAACTTCTGAAAAAATATTGATTAAAATCGTCGTTGTTTTTCTTCTGGGTGTGAGCTTTAATAGTTTAGCTACCGTGCTTCCTGAAGATAGAGCTGACGCACTGTTCCATGAATATAATGGTGGTGGCGTTGTCGTCAATGGCCCTTCTATTTTAGTTAGAAAAAAAGTCTTGGAAAAATTTTCAATTTCTGCAAATTATTATGTAGATATGATAACCAGTGCCTCCATAGATGTGGAAACCACAGCAAGTGCTTATACCGAAGAGCGAACCCAGTATTCAGTCGGGGTTGATTACCTCACAGGCAAGACAATAATGTCGCTCAATTATACCAACAGTTCAGAAAGCGATTATGAAGCGAAGACCACCAGTTTTAGTATAAGTCAGGACTTTTTTGGCGATCTTACAACACTTTCGATCGGTTATTCTCAAGGGGATGACACGGTAAAAAAGAATGGTCAGCCTGACTTTCAACGTGCGCTTAGAAGGCAAAATTTCCGCTTGGGTTTGTCACAAATAATTACTAAAAGTTTTCTGGTGAGTCTAGCCACGGAGACTATTACCGACGAAGGCTTCTTGAATAATCCTTATCGCTCGGTACGATTTTTAGATCCTAGCGTGCCTATTGGCTACAGTTACCAGTTAGAGTTATATCCCAATACGAAAACCAGCACCGCAGGATCAATTATTGGCAAATATTTCCTGCCGTATCGTGCTGCAGTAAGTCTGGAATATCGAATATACAGTGATACTTGGGGAGTCACTGCGCAAAATTTTGAAATTGCATATACACACCCTATTGGCGATCATTATGTGCTCGATGTTTCTTTGCGAAATTATCAGCAGGATCATGGTGATTTTTATTCCGATCTATTTCCCTTCCAAAATTCCCAAAATTTCTTTGGCCGAGATAAAGAATTAAGTACTTACAGCTCAAATAGTTTTGGTTTAGGCGTTACTTATGATTTTAAACTGGATTTTGCAGGGCTAGATAAAGGTTCTTTAAATTTATTCATGAATTATTTTCAATTTAAATATGATGATTTCAGAGACCTCAGGGTTCAGAGCACACCGGGTACAGAACCACTCTACAGTTTTGATGCGGTGGTTACGCGCGCCTTCGTTTCTTTCTGGTTTTAATGTGGGGTTAATTAATCTCACATAGCCGTAATACAAAGAAATATGGGTATGCCGGTATTTCCTTTTCTCATATCCAAAGTTGAGATTTATTCAAGTCTAATTGTGTCTCCCCTGAAAATTATCACTTCCACTATTATCTCTCCACCTCGAAAATCACCGGATTAGGTGATTTACATAATTTTGCTTGAGAATTAGACTCTCCTAGGTTTTATGATCCAGAGCAACAAAGAAATACTTTAATTGTGGTAAATTTCGGCTTCATAATACCCATTATTTCTATATGGTTAATAGAGTGAGAATCTAAGCAGTCTTTAAATTGGGTGTATTATTTTGAACGGAAAATATCGAGTGATGGTGGTGGAGGATGATCCTCTCTGTAGAGAGCGTTTTATCAAAGCTATCGAACAAAGAGCTGAATTGTCAACTTTTGCGAGTGCCGCTTGTTTAAGAGATGCCAGAGAGTCACTTAAACAAGGTGTGCCAGATGTGCTGGTTGTGGACATAGGTTTGCCTGATGGCAGCGGTATTGATTTGATTACTGAATGCAAAAAATCAAATCCAGGTACACTTTGTCTGGTGGTGACAATTTACGGCGATGAAAATCATGTTTTGAATGCCATGGCAGCAGGTGCGAGTGGTTATCTGCAAAAAGATGCACCACTATCTGAGCTGGGCGAAGCTATTGTCAGTATCTTGCACGGCGGGATGCCGATTAGTCCAAGTATTGCCAAGGCTTTACTTAAACATTTAGCGACACCGGCAAATAAACTTGAGGATGATGAAAATGCGCTAACCCTGAGAGAGACAGAGGTGTTAAATAAAATTGCCATGGGGTATAGTCGCGAAGAAATTGCAGATCAGTTGCACATTTCCTTAAACACAGTCAGTGCCCATACTAAAAATATTTACTGTAAACTTGAAGTGCATTCTGGCACCAGCGCTATCCATAAGGCCCGCAGTAAGGGCTGGATATAACTGCCATCATGTATAAGCGTACGCTGATTGCTTTGGTTGTTTTTATGCTATTGTTTGGTGTTGTTTACCTGTTGGAATGGTCACTCAGAATTCCTTCACAAATCAAAGGAGCACAACGCTTTGAACAACTGGATTTTAAATTCGAGAACGAACCCGCTTCAGCTTGGCGTTCGGTGTCATTACCCCATAATTGGGATAAGTCTGAGCCTAACCGTGGTGGGATAGGCGTGTACCGTGCCAAACTTTCATTACTGAGTAAACCGATAGGCCCCATTGGATTTTATTTACCTAAAGTTAGCATGAATGCAGAGATACTGTTAAATGGTACCTCAATAGGCAGTGGCGGCTCCATGAAAGACCCGGTTGCCCGCTATTGGAATCAACCTATATATTTAATTTTACCTGCCAGCCTTTGGAAGAAGGGCGAAAATATTGTGAAAATAAGAGTAGCAGGTTTCCCCAATGGTCGTTCAGGTTTAGGTGAGATATTCGTGGGTCAAAATGTAAAAATATTGCCCCAGGTTGAAAAGTATCGATTGCAACTGATGTTACTCGATGTCGGTTCATTCTCCATCAACTTGATTTTAGGTGTGATGTTATTATTTTGGGCAAAAAAAACCAAAGAGATTGCTATTTTCTATTTTGCGATTGGCGCCTTATTTAGCTCTATTGTTATCGCAGATAGTTTCTGGATAGACGTCCCTTTATATCGTTTCACCTGGCGTTGGATTACGCATGTAAGCATTGCTTACTCGGTGATTTTCTATTACCTATTTATGTTGAAAATGTTGAAAAAGAAAATAGCCTGGTTTGAAACAGCAGTTATTTTTTATTTATCTGTTGGATCAATGGTACTTTATTCTGCAAATCAAGGGCAACTTTTACCCTGGGCGAGTTGGTTGCATCTGGGTAGTTTATTGGCGATGGTGCAGCTGATAATTTTATCGGGAAAAAGCTGGATTAAAAATGCCAACACCATGCACTTGTGGTTGGGCGGTTGTATATCATTGGTGTTGTTTTTTGGGCTCGTTGACTGGATCCCAACGATTCTTCACCTGCCTAAACAATCCCCTTATATTTACTACGTAGGCCCGGTCGCTTTTTCCTTTGCAGTCTCCATTGGTTTGTTGTCCCGTTATGTTCATGCGCTGGAAACCGAACATAATTACACCGAGAAGCTCCAGCAATCATTATCGACACAACAAGAAAGATTAGATAACCAGCATCAACTCATATTAGGCTTGGAGAAAGATCAGGCTGTATATGAAGAGCGTGATCGAATTGTTAGAGAACTGCATGATGGTATTGGAGGACAGCTGATGGGCGCGTTGAGCCTTTCGGAGAAAAAAGATCTCAATATTGAAAAACAAATCCGCTATGCACTTGATGAATTGCGGGTTATTATGGATTCTCTGGATCCTGATTCTGATTTTTTAACCATGCTGGGCATGTTCCGTCAAAGAATCGAAGGTGATTTAAACCGCAATAATATTAAATTGAAATGGTTGGTAGAATGTACGCCGACGCCCCTGCTTAATAGTCCTGAGAAAAGTCTCCAGGCCATGAGAATTGTGCAGGAAGCCATAGCCAATACAATAAAATATGCCCATTCAAGTGAAATAACCATAATTGTGAAGCAAAATAATCTGACCGTCTCTGATAACGGGATTGGCATTCAAAATAATAACAATAGTGGCCGTGGCATACAAAATATGCGCTGGCGAACAGAACAGCTAAAGGCCAAATTCAACATTGAGTCATCAACTAAAGGTACTGAAATTAATATAACATGGTGAAAACACCATTCGAACCAGAAATAATAGAGGTGCATATTTCTCGATATTTTTAAGCATGGCTGCAGCGTCGGGTAGTTTTTTGTCTATTAGACGCTTAAAAGTCATTATTATCTCAATATCACCTTTTCAGGTAATTGTTAAATTTCATGATCTACTTTAATGTCTTGTTTTGGTGGGTAGAACCCTATCGTATTTGTTAACAGCCTATTTGGTAATATCGATATGAAAAAAAAGAATGTTGTATTTATGGTCAATAAAAAAAACAAAGTAAGCCCATTATTTTGTACCATTTTCACATTAGTTCTTGTTACTGGTTTATCGTTAGGGTCTGCCAAAAAGTTATCAGCGAAAGCGCTTGCTCCGCAATTTCAATCGGGTGCTCGAGTGACTGAATTGGGACGTAACAATGCATGTCCTAGAATAATTTTTAATCGTTTTAAAATTATTGGCAAAGTGGATCTGAAAAGTTCTAGTGGGGATAAACGCTTTCGGTTGAGATTACAAGGCGTGATACAAAATGTGGGTGCGAGTTATTCTGGTTACCTGGGAGATGTTATCATTGAAGAATTGCCACAAGGTTCAAGGGCAAAAAAGTTAAGACAGTTGCGTATTCAAAAATTGCAACATAACAAAAAAATTATAATAGATGCACTTTCTCAACCGCTCTCAATAGCAACCGAATTTTTACCCCAATACCGTTTGTTTCTCAATGTTAGTAAACGTGTTTCGCCTTCATGTTTTAA
>CAZKUH010000006.1:0-18247 GCA_964555895.1 uncultured Enterobacterales bacterium | reverse complement strand
CATGGTCAAAAGTGCGATATTGACGTAACCCGCCAAGTTTTTCATCAGCAAATTCTTTGATGTCTTTCCAGCCTTCTGCACCCGATAATACCGCACCCGCATTGAGAAACAGGACATCTAAAAAGCCGTGCTTGAGGTTAAGTTGCGTTCTTGGATCGTTGACCTCAGAAAAATGTTCGATAAAGCTCATATCGCGCTCCATTTATGGGTTATATACCCAAGTTTCATCTTGCTCTGGTAACGACTCGACAAATACAAACTTTATCCGACAAAATTGTATGATAAATCACCAATTGATCTTCCACCCCGCTCAGGATAACTGTAGAATATCCTCCCCCCTTTTCGATTTTGTAGCGCTGACTTTGAAGATTGGCACACATCATTTTACTAACACCAGCACAGAAACGCCGTTGATTCTGGCGCCAATGGCGGGAGTCACAGATCTGCCTTTTCGGCGTCTTTGCATTAAATATGGTGCTTCTGCTGCAGTTTCTGAAATGATTGCGGCTAAACCCGCATTGTGGAAAACGCAAAAAAGTTTAAAAAGGCAACATCACCATCATGAAGCCGGTGTTCGCTGGGTACAAATAGCCGGCGCGGATGCTGCTCTGATGGCACAAGCAGCAAAATACAATGCCAATTTAGGCGCTGACATCATTGATATTAATATGGGATGTCCGGCGAAAAAGGTTTGCAGAAAAGCTGCCGGGTCAGCTTTACTACAACATCCGAGGCTGGTTGGTGAAATATTGACCGCTGTAGTCCGTGCCGTCGATAAACCGGTAACATTAAAAATCAGAACTGGCTCAGATAAAGAAAATCGAAATGCTTTGGAGATTGCAAAAATCGCTGAGGACTGCGGAATTCAAGCCTTAACAATACATGGACGTACACGGGCGTGTAAATTTGTCGGCGCGGTAGAATATGACACTATCCATGAAGTAAAAAAGCAGGTTAAAATACCCGTTATTGCCAACGGGGATATTGATTCTCCTGAAAAGGCTCGACTTGTTTTATTACAAACCGGGGCTGATGCTTTAATGATAGGCAGGGCAGCGCAAGGAAAACCCTGGATATTTCAGGAAATCAGACATTATTTAGCTCACGCGCAGATTTTAGAGAATTATCGTCCATTGCGCTTGTCAGAAAAAGATATTGGGCAGATTCTTTTACACCATGTGTCAGCGTTACATGAATTTTATGGGGAACATATGGGCCTAAGAATTGCCAGAAAACATGTGGGTTGGTATTTAAATGATCTACCCTTCGGCGATATTTTTAAAAAACAATTTAATAAAATTGAAAATGCGGCTTTGCAGTTATTAACTTTAAACGATAAATTTAATCATTCTGCTTATTTTTCAAAACTGAATTTAGCAAGTTAACCAAAACGACTCATCATCGTTTCAAGAATAAATAAGGCAAACATTAAATGACCGTCATGGAACCAACTATAACCAAAAGACAACATGCCATTAGCTCCCAGGATACTATAAATCCAACCGAGATAACCTCTGGAGCTTCTGAGTCTCAACCTACCTTAAGAAGTTGCGTAGAGTCCGCTTTAGAAAATTATTTTACTCAGCTAGAAGGGCAACCGGTTACCGATCTGTATAATCTGGTGCTTGCTGAAATCGAAGCTCCGCTGATGGAATCGGTGTTAAAATACACCAGCGGTAACCAGACTCAGGCTTCTATTATGCTCGGTTTAAATCGGGGTACGTTGAGAAAAAAGTTAAAAACATACGGTCTTAATTAAATACACATCTAATCGCATTTATAATATCAAGGGGACATCAATGGCCAACAACCGCAATATTGAGCGAGCGCTTATCAGTGTTTCTGATAAGTCCGGTATTGAGCAATTTGCTAGTGAATTGCATCAGCAAGGTATAGAAATTTTATCAACCGGCGGTACCGCTAAATTACTACGAAACAAAGGGATACCTGTAATTGAGGTTTCAGACTACACCGGATTCCCGGAAATGATGGATGGCCGTTTAAAAACCCTCCACCCCAAAATTCACGGGGGTATTTTAGCCAGACGAGGCACGGACGATGAAATAATGCAACGCCATGGCATATCAACCATCGATCTGCTCGTGGTAAATCTCTACCCCTTTGAGCAGACTATTGCTGCACTCGACTGTGACCGTGCTCAGGCCATACAAAACATTGATATCGGTGGCCCAACCATGTTGCGAGCTGCTGCAAAAAATCATCAGCATGTCACGGTAGTGGTGGATGTAGATGATTATCAATGGATCAGTGATGCAATCAAGGAATTTGGCAGTCTGAGCCTAGAACAACGTTTCAAGCTTGCAGTGAAAACATTTGCTCATACGGCAAGATATGATGGCATTATCTCTAATTACCTCGGCGAACAGCTTGCTGCGGAACAAGATACTTCCGATCAGGCAGAATTTCCAGAATTTTACAGCTTCCAGTACCAGAAAAAACAAGGCATGCGTTATGGTGAAAATCCCCACCAAAAAGCAGCTTTTTATGTTGAGCAGCAAGCCAGTGAAGCCTCTATTTCCACTGCAAAGCAATTACAGGGCAAGGCCCTTTCCTATAATAATGTAGCCGATACCGATGCCGCGCTGGAATGTGTGAAAAGTTTCTCTAACTCAGCTGCCTGTGTCATTGTTAAACATGCCAATCCTTGTGGTGTCGCCTCAGCACCCACACTGTTAGAGGCTTATGAAAAAGCCTTTGCAACCGATCCAACCTCTGCCTTTGGTGGTATCATCGCCTTTAACCAACAGCTGGATGCAGAAACAGCAAAGGCCATTATCGATCGGCAATTTGTTGAAGTCATCATTGCCCCATCTGTGAATGAAGAAGCTGCCGTTATCTGTTCTGAAAAACCCAACGTTCGAGTACTCAGTTGTGGTGGATGGCAAAATCAATTACCTACCATTGATTACAAACGAGTTACCGGTGGTCTGCTTATTCAGGACCGTGATATTGAATTAGTTAACGAAGCAGAACTCAAAATTGTTAGCGAAAGAGCGCCAAGCGATCAGGAAATGCGGGATCTCCATTTTGCCTGGAAAGTGGCAAAATACGTTAAATCCAATGCCATCGTTTATGCTAAAAATGAACAAACTATCGGTATAGGCGCAGGTCAAATGAGTCGGATTTATAGCGCTAAAGTCGCGGGCATAAAAGCCGAAGATGAAGGACTTGAAGTCAAAGGTTCAGTAATGGCGTCAGATGCATTTTTTCCCTTTAGAGATAGCCTTGATGCAGCGGCAAAGGTTGGCGTTACCGCAGTCATTCAACCCGGAGGTTCGGTACGCGACAAAGAAGTTATTGCCGCTGCAAATGAACACGGTATTGCCATGGTATTTACCAGTATGCGTCATTTTAAACATTAGAATCAGGGTCAAATATAAAAATGCAGGTGTTAATTATTGGGGGCGGCGGTCGTGAACACGCCTTGGCCTGGAAAATTGCTCAATCTTCAGATGTTTCAAAAGTTTTTGTTGCGCCTGGAAATGCTGGAACTGCACTGGAACCCTCACTTGAAAATATTGCCATTGCAGCCACAGACATCGAAGCTTTATTAGCCTTCGCCCTGGAGCAACAAATTGAACTCACTATCGTTGGTCCTGAGCAACCGTTGGTCGATGGTATCGTCGATCAATTTCAACGGGTAGCATTACCCTGTTTTGGCCCTTCCAAAGCAGCCGCTCAACTCGAAGGTTCAAAATCATTCAGTAAAGACTTTCTTAAAAGGCATGATATACCTACCGCCAACTACGCTACTTTTACCGAGATTAAGGCCGCAAAACACTATATTGAGCAACAAGGCACACCTATTGTTATAAAAGCGGATGGCCTGGCAGCGGGAAAAGGCGTCATTGTTGCACAAACTACCATCGAGGCCTTTAACGCCATTGAAGATATGCTGGAAGGAAATCGTTTTGGAGAAGCTGGCAACCGGGTGGTCATCGAAGAATTTTTACAAGGAGAGGAAGTCAGTTTTATCGTCATGGTTGATGGGGAAAATGTGCTTCCTTTTGCGACTTCACAGGATCATAAAGCCCGAGATAACGGTGATAAAGGCCCCAATACTGGCGGCATGGGTGCTTATTCTCCCGCGCCTGTAGTAAATGCAAAAATTCACCAGCGTATTATGTCTGAGGTCATATTGCCAACGGTGATTGGTATGAAAAAAGAAGGGAATCCTTATCGAGGTTTCCTCTATGCGGGTTTAATGATAACCTCAGATGGCACTCCCAAAGTCATCGAATTTAATTGTCGCTTTGGCGATCCAGAAACTCAACCCATCATGCTGCGTCTCAAATCGGATCTTTGCACGTTATGTCTAAAAGCCATCGCTGGAAAGCTCGACCAATGTCAAATCGAGTTTGATCCAAGAGCTGCTTTAGGCGTCGTCCTGGCGGCGGGTGGTTATCCTGAAAATTATGAAAAGAATAACCGCATCAGTGGCCTCCCAGCCCTGGCGCCATCCTGCAAGATTTTTCATGCTGGAACAAAATTAAATGATGCGGGTGAAGTGTTAACAACCGGTGGTCGGGTTCTATGTGTCACAGCGCTTGGTGAAAATGTTAGCGATGCGCAACATAAAGCCTACCAATTGGTCAAGAAAATACATTGGAAAGACGTTTATTTCAGAACAGACATTGGCTATCGAGCATTAACCCGAGAGAAATAAACAAAGCTATCCTTGCCTCTAACGGACACATCATAGGAACTTAACCTCCCGTGAGAAGAATACCCAGTAAAAATACATTAAAATATCTCTCAGTAATACTGTTGCTGTTATTCTTGCTCTGGTGGAGCTCTCCGTACTGGGCGCGCCAGCTATTGCAACAATTTTTACCCCAAAACTGGCAATTAATCACACTGAAAATGGCTCGCCCAGGTATTTCATCCTTGCAGATCTTTCAAGTTGAAATCAGGCTGGAAAATGGTACTCAACTTAAAGCTAAAAATATATTTCTGCCATATTCCTATCAAAGCAACCCCACCAGGATTGAGTTTTTAAATATAGTTTTAAACAATACAACGGTTAGAAAAAAACAAAATATTCCGCAAAAAATTATTATACCATCCATTCAGCCCATCAATTTACCGCTCACATTAAATATCCCAAATGTCTCCATTTCTAATGAAGATTTTAGGCTTCAAGGTAAACTAAAAACTAATCCGGCAGCCTTGAGTTTTGAAGGCCAGTTGGATTGGCAAAAGAGCAAATTAGCTATTGAACTTTATCTTACTGGCCTCAACGGACGGGAAGATTTACAGATAGCCGCTCAACTTGGCAAGCAACAACAGCTGAGTATAAATTTCCCCTGGAAAAATGAAAAAGATCAACAAAAACTCCAGCTAACTGCTAAAGCAGGAAAGCAATTTTTCAAACTTTTAGCGGGCTTTAATATTATTCCGAAAAATGAAATCGCTGTAAAAAATCCAAATTTAGCCGTCACACTTCAACTAGCATGGTTAACTAAACCCAAAAGTTTAAAGCAGCTACTTCAAGCAAAAATAACGGGGGCTGCTGAGTTTTCTTTTGATGCAATATCCACAAAAGGCTTTCGTGCCAATAAAAACCATCTTTTAATGAAATTTAACCGTGAAAAATTCGAAGTAAGCACGACTTCTAATTTAACTGTACTGGGCGAGTTGAAAAACAAACCACTGAAAATAAAAATAGCCCCTGCAGACATTGTTATAAGTCATATTAAAAATCAACAAATTCAATTCTCCTCACTACCCGTTATTGATATACGATGGGGGAAACAAAGTATTATTTATACTGCTGACAATCTATTTTATAATTTGACAGCATCTCGCTTCTCAGGAAAAGGAAGCATCCTTGCTAAAATTGTAGCCAATGAGTTTATAACCTCACCAAAGCCTATAAAGCCGGGGGATTTCAATATCAAAACCCAGCTTGAGTTTCATTACAAAAAAGAGCAATTAAGCTTGGTTCTTTCAGAGAACAGCATTTCCCAGTTTTCTGAAAATATTTCACTCAACAGCAAACAAAATCTTAGATTGTCAGCACTTAGAATATTTAATAATCCAGTAAAAATTGATTTAAAATTAACTAATCATGACCCTGTTAGCATGATATCCACCCAGTTAAATACGGGCGGTGAAATCTCCTTTAAAATCTTATCTGACAAATTAAAATTCAACACTCAATGTCATTACCAACTCAACAAAACAGAAATTACTCTAACTTGCCAGGCACTACCACTCGCGATGAGCATGGTAAGCTTAAACTTGCCAAGACCTACTAATGAAGGTAACAAAACGATTGACAAATCCGCACAAAAAATAAACCTCTCAGCAAAGTTAAACTTCAATTCTAAATTGCTCGATCTGACCATAAACAGTAATTTTCTGACTTCAAAATCTTGGCCTTTCACTACATTTTTTTCCAAAATAAAAAGTGCAACCTGGACAACAAACTTTCAAATACAAAGTTCTTTGAACTTGAACAATCCCAACCTTTCAATTGAAAGTATATTCAACTCAGTTATACCCGGCTCTACTTTTACTTTGAATATAGCCAGCGTTAGTTTCGCTAATGCTGTTATTTCCCAAGCCAAAGCGAGTTACCATAAGAATAATAACAATATGCAGACTCTTGACTTAACAATTACAGATATTGTGCGAAAAGGCGGTCTTGTTGTAAAAAACCTGAGGAGCAAATTAATCACTAACGATTTTAAAAAAACTCAAGGAACTGCATCCTTTAATATTTTCCAGGGGTTATTTTCAATACCAACCACAGAGATTAAATTGACGGCTAAAAAACAACAAATCGTTGTGAACGTAACACATTTAAATCTGGCGTTGCTGTTTAATTTTCTCGACATAAAAGGCTTAGAAGTCTCTGGACTGGTTGACGGAAAACTCCCCATACTGTTGAATGGACTAGGAATATCTTTCAAAAATGGTGAGTTTCATGCCACCACCGCTGGGGAAATTAAATATAAATCACCCAGTGACAACACCCCCTTTGAACAACAAAATATTGCGCTGCAAGCACTACAGGATTTTCACTACCAAGCGCTTTCTATTGGTATTGATGTTTTTAGACTGTTATTTAACGAAACGGGCTTTTATCGCCTCCCCATGAGAATTATAGGAAATAATCCAGCGGTGATCATGGGAAAAAGTATCGCCATAAATCCAGTTCTCAAAGGAAAAATTCCTAAAGAAACCTGGAAATATTTGATTTATGGTGATTTTAAGAAAGCATTTACCGATAAATTAACAAAATAGTATTGTATTCAGTTTCTGTTCAGCTGTTTAATGCAAAGATAAATGCTACACTGATCCTGATCAGATTTTAACAGGAGAATATGGGAAATGATAAGATATCTAAAGGGTTTTATATTAATAATGCTGCCACTTTTTTTATCCGCTTGCAATCCTACGGTGAGGATCCAGGCACCCGATAAACCCATTGAAATCAACATGAACATCACCATTGACATTCGTATTGCGGTAGATAAGCAACTGGATGAAATGTTAACCAAAGATAGCGGCTTGTTTTAGGAGATAGCAACATGAATATTAACCCATTGAAAATTATTGTAATTACATTATTTGTCGGGCTTCTCAGTCAGAATGTTTTTTCCATGGCGGTTAGTGATGCAAAGGCCAAAGGATTAGCAGGCGAACAATCAAACGGCTATGTCGGTATCGCCACACCGGCACCCTCACAAGATTTGATAACTCTGGTTGCCGAGGTCAATAAAAAACGCCGACAGATTTACACCCAACTGGCCAATAATCAAGGCGTGTCATTAACTAATATTGAGCAAATTGCCGGCGAAAGAAATATCAAGAAAACGCCTACAGGGCAGTTTATAAAAGAGGCATCAGGCAGCTGGAGAAGAAAGAAAAAATAACAACCGAATATGTCTGCGTTATAAAAAAATCCCAATGGTTGGCTGGGTGACTGTTTATGGTTTAACCCCCATGCCCTATTGCATATAGCTGTCTTGGGTATCAAAGCGTTACACGGGGTAAGCGAAATCTTGCAGGAAATTCAATTCAAGCAGCAGCGCTGGTTTTTTCAAGGTTTATAGCGTCTTCAAACTGTGCTGAAGGATTAAAAACTCACGCGGTCGCTACCCATTTCAGCGATAGGCCCTGCATTCCTCAACTTATCCCCATAACCGAAACCGGGCTACAGTGCTTCCGAGCACAAAATTACTAATATTTGTTCGACATTTTCCGCTGCATGCTCCATGGCCTCATTAATATTATCCATATCGATACCCGCGAGCTTCATCGCTTCAGGTGTTATACAAGCCATATAATCAAACTCACAATCATAGACAATGCTGCTGGCTGCCCGTAACCCGAGATAGACACACGCGGAACTTTGCTGATATGCATCTACCGCATCTTGAGGATTATGTTGAAAGTAAATAGGTTCATAAAGACTGTCAGGTAAATTCCAGTCTTTTAATAAATCGCCACTGACTTCTGACAACCTGAAATTGAGTAGTTGTTGCTCTTTTTCCCAGGTCGGTAAATTTGATTCCAGGACGGTAACATCGTTAACTTTTTCTGGGTACTGTTCCAATAAAACCAACAAACCAATATTATGTAATAAGCCCGCTACAAATACTGCTTCGGTACTTCTATTGCCAATCTGAGTCAGCAGGTTTCGTGCAAATAAACCGGTATATACACTATGATGCCAAAATTTCGGCATATCAATAATCTTACTATTGACACCCCTGAAGGTGTTCACCGCAGCTGTAGCAAGTGCCAGGTTATAAATTTCGTTAGTACCCACAATGGTAACCGCTCTGGAGACCGTATTTATTTGTGCCGGAAAGCTATAAAACGAGCTATTTGCCAAGCGCAAAATTCTGGCTGTAAGCGCAGGATCATGCCCAATAAGCAAGCCTATTTCCTCAGCGGTACTTGTTTGACTATAAAGCAATTCCTGTAACTGGAATACAATACTCGGCAAAGTGAATAATTTACTGGCTTTATCTGATAGTTTTGCCATGTGGTTTATTTCTTCCTTTTTAATTCATATTGTCTGTATATACCCACGATAGATGCGACTTGTAACCGGCTTTAAAAATATTTTTCGCATAACTATGTTCATTATAGTTCAATTTTCAATCATCGGGTTTAACCAGCGGAAACCGTCCTGTCACGTGCCCATTCTCTCAGTTCAGCCAACTGTTCTGACATGACTATTGACAATGGTCGAGTCTTTGCAATTTCTTCTAACAGCATTGAATCCGATACTTGGGTATTTTGCGCGTCAAGATGATATAAAGATGAAATCACGACCTGTTCAATTTCTGCCCCTGAAAATCCAGCCGTGGCAACTGCCAAATCATCGAGAGCATAGTGTTCAGGATTCAAGTTTCTTTTGTTGAGGTGAATGGCAAAAATTTGCTGCCGAATTTCAACTTCAGGCAAATCAACAAAAAAGATTTCATCCAGGCGCCCTTTACGAATGAGTTCTGGTGGTAAGCCGCTAATGTCGTTTGCCGTGGCTACCACGAAAACAGATTTTTTCTGTTCAGACATCCAGGTTAAAAGCGTACCTAACATTCGTCGGGATGTGCCGCCATCATTATCATTAGTCGCAACCCCTTTTTCGACTTCATCCATCCATAACACACAGGGTGCCATCAACTCAGCCATATTCAACGCCGCACGAAGATTTCGTTCTGACTCACCATGATATTTGTTATATAAAGAACCAAAATCCAGACGCAATAGCGGTATTCCCCACAATCCCGCTACTGCTTTGGCTGCTAGGCTTTTACCACCACCTTGCACGCCCACCAACATCATCCCTTTTGGTGGTTCTAATTTAACTTTACCCTGGTTTTGAAAAAATGCTGCTTCGCGCTTTTTAACCCATGATTTCATCTGATTCAGACCACCCACTTCTGAAAACCTGGCGGTGTCGTATTCAAAATTCAGCACGCCATCCATATCCATTAATTCAAATTTTGCTTTATTGACTGCGGGTAATTCGGCTTCGGTTATGGCGCCATCGTCCCAAATAACTTTTTTGATTAAACGCCGAGCATCACCGAAACCAATCCCTTTTAAATTTTCCACCAGCCGTCCCAAGGTACGATTATCTGTTTTAACCCGTTTACCTTTGTTCACTCTCGCCCACGCTATCGCTTCTTCCCGAACCAATTCTTCAAGTTGCTCGGGTCGTGGCATAGCCAATTTAAAACGAGCCACGAATCGCCTTAAATCCATAGAAATCTCGATTTTATGCCCAATTAAAAATAACGTGTGCAGATGTTTTCCATGTCCGTTTAATTGGACAATATCTTTTAACATTCTACGGGTTAAAGGTGAGTCCTCAATAAAATATTGCAAATCAAACAACGCAAATAATCCTGGGCGTTTACTTTCTTTTATCATTCTTAATGCCACATTGGGATCATGAGAATCACTGACTGCGGTAAAAGATTTAGCCATATCAATTCGTCGAAGACCCTCGGTCACGCTCCAGCCCTGTAAAGGTAAATTAAGCCGGGATGCCAATTCCTTGAGAAGTATTTTCACCCTTTTTTCCTCTGTGGAATCAATGGCAATAACTGGCACCCCGGAATTAATTATTTGTAATAGCTCATCAATTTCTGTTTTGGAAGTCATCACTTATTCTTAAAATCATTAACAGTGCTTATGAATATAGCAGTTATCGCTCTTCTTGCTTATGCTTTGAGGTACATAATGCAGTACTGCTCAAAAACAAACCTGCCAATGAACAAAATGAAGGTTTCGTTCTAGCAAATTCAGGCGTAAAATTAACGGCATAAATACTGATTCTCTTTAAATTGAGGTGCTTGATGATGACACACGATAAAAGCCTGCTGGATCAACTCTGCCTTGCAACCGATACGGCACTGCGCACATTGAGCGGTCATGCCAAGGTTACCGACCGAGCAGCTCCTGATGCAGACATTGCAGAAGCCGAACTGTCTATAGATAAAAAAAAACATGTTGCCGCATTAATGCGTATTAATCATTGTGGAGAAGTTTGTGCACAGGCGCTTTATCAAGGACAGGCTTTAACCGCTAAACTGCCTGAAGTACGAGATAAAATGGAAAGTGCAGCCATGGAAGAAAACGACCATCTCGACTGGTGTCGAAAGCGTATTCATTCTCTGGGTTCCAAAACCAGTTTATTCGATCCTTTATTTTATGCAGGCTCTTTTGCCATTGGCGCCATAGCTGGATTGGTTGGAGATAAATGGAGCTTGGGCTTTGTTGCTGAAACCGAAAAGCAAGTGGTAAAACATCTCGATGAGCACCTGCAAGCACTTCCTGAAGAAGATAAAAAATCCCAAGCCATACTATCAACGATGAAAGAGGACGAATTACATCACGCCACTACCGCACTCGAGGCTGGCGGTGCTGAACTTCCAGGCGCCATAAAAAACATCATGCAATTTACCTCTAAGCTGATGACAAAAACAACTTACTATATTTGACTCAGTAAACACACAACCATCCACTACAGCACCGGCACTGGATGATGGCCTGCAAGCGCTTTCAGTGCTGCTTCAATCCACATCGTTTTTTTATCCAGACTTAAAATCAGCAAGTATCGTGGGTTCTGTTTAATAAACAACCTCTGCTTTGGATACGTAAAGCGACCAAAGCATGTCGTTTCGACTTTTCTTGTTCAAAACTAAAGTCAAAATATTAAAAAAATACCTGAGTTAATTGTACAGTTGCTGAATAAACACCTAAACTAAGTCTGTAGTCATACAGAATAAATCTGTTGGCACTGATCCCTCTGGAGAATATGGCATGATGCTACCCCGAATAATCGCTCAGGATCCGATACTTGAGTGGCTGGTACCGCAATGCCATCGACGCCGCTACCCTTCAAAAAGCACCTTGATTTACGCTGGAGATAAATCCGATTCGCTCTATTTAATCTTAGAAGGTTCAGTAAGCGTTCTGATAGAAGACTCCGATGGCAAGGAGTTAGTACTTGCTTACCTGAATCCCGCCGATTTTTTTGGTGAAATGGGGCTATTCATCGAAGTTGAAAGTCGCTCCGCTTGGGTAAGAACCAAAACGGAGTGTGAAATAGCTGAAATTAGCTACCCGCGTTTCTTGCAGCTGGCAAAAGAAAAACCCGAGTTATTGATTAAGGTAACCGGACAAATTGCACGCAGATTACAGCATACCAGTCGAAAGGTAGGTGATTTAGCCTTTTTGGATGTAACTGGACGTATTGCCAGAACCTTACTGGATTTATGCAAAGAACCAGATGCCATGACTCATCCTGATGGTATGCAAATAAAAATTACCCGCCAGGAACTTGGTCGTATTGTTGGCTGTTCTCGTGAAATGGTTGGTAGAGTAATCAAAGTGCTCGAAGAACAAGAACATATTTCTGTTGCCGGTAAAACGATAGTCGTTTTTGGTACCCGCTGAAACACTGAAAACTGGTTATTACTTCCTGATTAGCGCTAAAAAATTTTTAATCAGATCGTGTCCCTGTTCCGTGAGAATCGCTTCTGGATGAAACTGGACACCATAAAGATCGAGACGACTGTGATGGAAACCCATAATGATGTCTTGCTCTCCCGCTTCATTCTCAGTCCAGGCATCAATCAACAGTTCATCGGGCAGGCTCCCACCGTCAACTATCAGGGAATGATAGCGTGTCACCGTTAAAGGTTGTTTGAGACCGGCAAACAGCTTTTGGTTATTGTGTGTCACTGCTGAAGTTTTACCGTGCATCACCATCTTAGCTCGAATCACCTTAGCCCCTAAACTTTGGGCGATGATCTGATGTCCCAGGCACACGCCTAAAATTGGAACTTCTTGTTTAAATGTTTCAACAATTTCTAACGAAATTCCAGCTTTATCAGGGGTGCAGGGACCGGGTGAAAGTATTATTGCTTCGGGGCAACGAGCAGAAATGTCATGACAACTTATTTGATCATTTCTGAACACTTCAATTTCTTCGCCTAATTCCTGAAAGTATTGCATCAGGTTAAAAGTAAAAGAATCGTAATTATCGATCATTAGCAGCATAAGGTACTCATTAATTGTTTCCTGCTAAATCCCCAGCTTCAGTTTCTTCATCGACAACTTGTGCGATAGTAATGGCAGGTAATTGATGCAATGATAATTCTTCCAAACGAGTTTCCCAATACAAAATTGACCTAGGCATGGTCTTTTGGTTAATTATCAGCTGTTGATGTTCGCCCCATTGCGCTAATTTGAACTGGATTTGTGACAAGGTTATTTTACCGAGATCCTGGGCAGGCTTCCAACCTTCATCAGCGGCAATAAATATCACCAGTCCCAAGTCTTGTAATTTAGCCATCACTCGATCGACAGACTCCGCTGATTCAGATAGATTAGCGGCAATAGTTGCCGCAGAAGGGCCGGACAAGCCTTTGGCAAAATAGCGCTGGATCTCAACCAAAATTAACCAGCTCATGATACGCTGTTGATAAAAACTCAACTGTGTTTGGCAGTTCTTGTGCAGTAATCTTTCAGGGTGTTGGTGATAATAGGCAATGCTGGCACCGATTAGTAATATCATCCAACCCACATATAACCACACCATAAAGAAAATGAGGGTTGCCAGCGCCGAGTAAATAGCCGTATATTTGGCGGAACCGACCACCAGTGAGGCAAAAAGATATCCCACCCCCTGCCAAAGCAACCCAGCAACTATGGCGCCGATAAGTGCTGAACGAATGTTCACTTCGGTATTTGGAATTAATACATAGAAAAACATGAAAGCCACAATAATCATCAGAGTCGGGATAAATTTAGCCAAAAATGCGATGATGCTACCCAATGGCTCTATGCTCAGTAGCTGTTGCACAACACTACTATCCATCAAGGTGGCACTCAAACCAATCGCCGCAAAAACCAAAACCGGCCCCGTCATGATAGCGCTGAGATAATAACTGAAACGTTGGCCCATTCGGCGATTTTGGGAAACATGCCAGGTATAATTAAAAGCGGCTTCTATTTTTTGCATCAAGGCAATAATGGTATAAAACAACATCACCAAACCTAAAGTGCCCAATACTCCTACTTTCATATTGTCCACAAAACTGATAATTTTAGTACTAATGACAATACCTTGCTCCCCAAGCGGCTGTAATGCCTGAGAGAGCAGCGCTTCCATCTGATTACGTACTCCAAAAGCCTTTAACATGGAAAAGCTGACTGCGAGTAAAGGTACCAGAGAAAGTAATGTGGTATAGACCAGGCTCATCGCCCTCAAGGTGAGTTCGCCACTCCACCAATCCCGCCAAATGGCATAGATTATTCTGAACACAGGGATCGCCATTCGTAACCATAATGGTTTATTGTGTAATGCTTGGGGATCCCAGAAACTTTGTCTAATTTCTGAAAAAACCTGCGTACTGACTGATTTCATCCATATATCCTTGTGAACTTATTTTTCTCAATGTTCTCGCTTTTTTATTATGACCGAATTAAGCGCAACATAAAATATCTGTTTTTTTATTCTCCAGCCTAACAAAAGTCGATGCTAATGCTGTATTTTTTAAGAGGATTCATTATGTTCCAGCCAAAAAGAATAATCCAGACGGTTACGCACGTTTTTCCGGTTGGCTGAATGCAAATAACTCCATGGTGCCAAAGACCAAAATGTCATGAGCCCAGGCCTGGAGACCGTATCCATCATTATTATTTGGTCTGAATCAAGACTGCTATTATTTCGTTGTTTAGGCTTCCCTTATCCCGAGTTGAGTTGAGTTGAGTTGAGGTGTTGTGAGGTTAAAAAAATAGAATGTATTGGCTGGACTTTTATTTTGTGGGTGTTATATACGAGGTGAAATTTTCACCCCGCATACAGTTATAACTTTAAGTTCTGGAAAAATTAAGAAGATGTCTGGTTCTTCTGCGTAACAGGACTAATGCAGACAACAATCCAAACAAATAGAGACTCATTGAACCGCCACCGCCACTTGATGAAGTGGGTGGTGGTGGTGGTGTGACAATAATTTTATCCGTTACATTTACTGTCACAGTGATGGTGTTAGTATTGCCAATATCGTCTGTTACCACCAAATCAAAGCTGAGAGAAGTGTTTGCATTAACCTGCGGTGCGGTAAATGTGCTAATGGCCGAAGTGCTGTTTTGCAATACAACAGCGGGGCCAGACATTTGTTGCCACAAGTAACTCAGCGTGGTGCCCGTACTGTTAGAGCCATCGAGGGTGATCAAGCTACCTTCTTCTGCAGTTACATTTGAACTATTGACAATCGCGACAGGCAGTACACCGGTGGACGGGATGAATTTAAAGATACGTCCTTTTCCCAAGGCGCCAAGACCGTCGGCCTGAATAAAGTAATTACCGGGAGGATTGGTAGCCTTTGCAGGTGCTGCACCACCTTTTGCATCAACATTTGCCGCTTCCTCTAGGGTAATCGTGCCACCCGTTAAAGTATTGGATAAAGAGTCATAAACACCGTGATTAATATCCACTTCCGCACCAGCTGCCAAACCAGCAAAAAAACTACTGCTCGAAACGGCTAATCCATTAACGACGAAAGATCCTCCCGTAACATCAATATTCACGCCCAAAATCTGGAAGGCTGGATTGTTGACGTTGCTCACTGGGCCACGGAGTCGTACATCATTCGCATTAGCAGTACCCAGATTACGAATTTTATCCACTAGTAGATTTTCTTGTCCATCCAGAAAACCCTTGATTTCTATCTGCGTATCCTGGAGTAATGCGGGTCTTATATTATCAGGATCTTTACTCAATGCATTCAATTCTCCAGAGATATTTAAGGCTACGATCTGCTCGGCTGTTAAATTGGAAATAGTGACCGGGGCAATAATTCTCACGCGAACTTTGGTAAACTTCAATTCTGAGGCTATTAATAAATTAGTGTTAACATTAAATGTACCCTCAGCTTCCAGTTTCACACCCACATCAATATCCTCAAGGGTGCCATTGATCACCTTGGTGGTATTGTTTATTTCGACTTGTTGTCCGTTTAAGTTGAAATGTGTCGGGTCTATTATTGCTGAAATAAAGCCTTCAGCAGAAAATTGCACCGTTGAGGAATTATTGCCTATCGGGATACTAATCAAGCCGGATTTACATTCAAATTCCGAGATATTGCTTAAAATATTGTTTACATCAAAATTCGCTACTGCGACCGTTGAAAATTCAACCAGTTGTCCCACCTGCAGGCTGGCGCCACAATCATCTATGTTGACGCCGGTAAGATCCAACGATAATTTCCCAAATTGTGCAATATTGCCATTAATGTTACTCATCTGGGAAATCAACTTAAAATCTTCTAGGTTGGCTACCGACTGAACTCTTGAAGCCAGAAGAATATTGTTGTCTGTAAATTCGCCACTAATGAGTAACAATTCTCCCTGGCTGAAAATGCCATTGGTGTTATCCAAAATGGTATCCGCATCTATGACGATATCCTGACCAAGTACCTGAAGTGGTAAAATATTTGTAACCGGCCCTTTTATCTGATTCTCCGCATTAATGGCTGTCGCAGTCCCCGAAGTAACGGTGGCATCAACATCATCACCAATGCTCACTTCCGCAATCATGCCTTTTGACTTTTGTAAAAACTGATTACTATCGACCACAACATCATCAACTTTAAGTTGCGTATTATTATTGGTTACAAAAATGCGATCCTTATTAATAATAATTTCAGCATAAACACTAATCGATAAAAATTGATACAGTAGAAATATAAACAACAATGAAGGCATTGATCTTTTTAAATGGTGGTTTAAATATTTCATTTTATTTAATTCCTCTATAGGATTACAGCAAACATGCTATTCGGGAAAGAGTCTGCTGATGTTCAGTATCAAATTTAAAGGAAGAAACAGTATCAGATATTTCCGGGTTGCTGCAATGGTTATTTTTCTCCTGATAATAAACATTAAAATCAAGTTGCAAAAATTCCAATTGCTTTGGCAGTATTCTTCTGGATGGCAGAATTTTATTGTCTGTTTGTAATAATTTTTTCAATATTTTGCTCCCTGTATTTATCAAATCAGAGTTTTTATCAATAAAAATAAGTTGGCTGTCATTGCTATCTTCAAGATGATGAAAATGGTGTAACGCATCATAATGACTACTCTGTATTGGGCTGGACAAGCTACTCATTGACATAGACTTTTTATCTTGTTCAGTAGAAATAATTCGTACCATTGTCGGTGCTTCAGTAAAAAAAACAGAGCTTGTGTCAAATAACACAACCAGATCAAGAGTCACAAGTGGCCAGGAATCATCTAATGCTTCGCTTACCTTTTGAATGAGCTGCGAGTCATAGTTGCTTCTGACATATATCATTACCTGCATTTTATGTCCCTCTTAAAATATTAAAATAACTTTTGTTAGCTTTATTCACTCTAATAATGCATATAAAATGCCAAATTTTTATTCAAATAAATTCAAAGAGTTATGAAGTGTGGTTGCAGCAATTGGGGGGAAACCCCCAAACTAATGGGGGATATACCCATAAATTTACCGCGAGTACCACGAAAATACTGACGTTGACGGTTGTCCTTATCCTGAGTTCTTATCTAGCATTCAGGTTAACTTATGGATTAATATGATATTTTTCCATACGGTAGCGTAAAGTATCTCTCGTTAACCCCAGCAACTTGGCTGCCGTTGAAACATTATTATGGGTAGTTGTTAAAGCCTGTTCAATAAGTTTCACTTCAAGATTTTTTAAATTAAGTCCTTCTACAGGTAATTGAAAATTGGTATATATTTTTTTGTTGGCACTTTTAGGTAGCCATAAATCATCAGCTGAAAGCTCGTTTCCTGGGCAGAGCATAACGGCTTGTTCCATCACATTTTTCAACTCTCTAATATTACCAGGCCAGTGATATTCTTTAAGTTTATCTACCGCAGAACGACATAATGCCAGTCGAGTTTTATTATACTTCCTAGAAAAATTTTTTATAAAATGATTCGCCAATATCTCTATGTCATTACCGCGTTCTTTTAGTGCGGGTAAATCGATATTTAATACCGACAGACGATAGAACAAGTCCTGTCGGAAAGTTCCATCTTCAATTTTATCTTCCAGATTCTGGTGGGTTGCACTAATAATTCTAGCATTGATTTGCTTCTCACGATTATCACCCAAGCGGCGAAATTTTCTTTCTTCGATTGCTTTTAATAATTTTGACTGTAACTGAAAAGGCATATCCCCTATTTCATCAATAAACA
>CAZKUH010000005.1:0-18515 GCA_964555895.1 uncultured Enterobacterales bacterium | reverse complement strand
CCATTGCCTGAGACCGTTGTCCAGGATAATGCACAATGGTAATGCCCTGCATCATATAGAAGATCCAACGCAATGTCGGGTTAACTATGGGCTAAACTGAATAATGTCTGTCACAGATCTATGCTTCCAGACCAACGCCCAGACTAATGGTGGTGGCTTTACCCGCTGCCATTGGTGTGGTGGCTGACACTAAGATCAGTTTATTTTCTGTTGTCATTTTCTCAGTCGATTCAGAGCATTAATATGGACTTTTGCTATATTTTTTTTCCGTAAGTTATTAAATCATCCTAATCAAGCGCTATTTTTTGACAATTCCACGGATGGGTAACGCTTTAAACTGTTTGACAATATCGGTATCTAATAGCATTTCATGTACCCAATTTATTATTTTTTCTGGCGATGAGAACAAGGGCAATAATCTTAATTGGCAATGATTGATTGCTATCAAATAAATAAATCAAAAAGCGCTAAAACTAATGAAATAGAGAAAAAATCACCTTTTCCGGCGATAGGAATTTGTTTGATACAGGTTTAACTTATAGCCACATCAAGAAATTAATAAAACAGTAAGTTCCTTTTTGAATACTGAAATGTTTTTTAGGACACTTAAATGAAATTTTTATTGTTCATAAAAAATACAACTTAACCGGATAAATATATTTCAAGGAGAAAAAAATGGGCATTTTATCAAACAACAAAAAATATCAAAGACGTATAATACAGCAAATAATGTACGGATTTTTGACGACATGGGTGATATTAGCTTTACCTACTCACAAGGTTTCAGCAGCCAACTTACCTCGGCCATCAAGACCGACTCTCTTCATTCCACATGCGCAACCAATTCAACCAAAACCCAAGATTAAAATTGGTACACGACCAAGCTTTAATCCTTCCAACATTAGCGCGTTACCAGATTTAGTTATTATGCGGGGCGTAAGAACCACCATCAATCCACGAGTTTTATCAATGTGCAGAGCAGGTAAAAAACCCAATGTTAATAGTAGTATCCCAGTGCTTAATTTTAGCTTCCGCATTAAAAATAAAGGCAAAGGAACAGCATATATGAATCGGGATGGGGTAATTGTTTCAGCACAACAAACTAATGATTTTCATGAAAGAGTCTTCAGCACCAGCAAATATTATCTTGGGGGTAAGGGTGGTCCTGGCCACTTCATCAATTCTCAAGGCAATCGACAAAACTGGATTTTAAAGAAAATGGCGCATGTTTCATCTGGAAAAGTTATTAATGCCTCAAGTCATCTCGGTATCAGTTATAACAACCGAACCTTTACTGTAAACAGATTGCAGGAACTCGCCGGCCAAACCCATAAATTTTTATTAAAACTCACCAGTTATGGTAAACCCGGATTAAAAGAAAGTAATAATCGCAATAATAAAATGTTAGTTAGCTTCACCTTCCCGAGGAACTTTTGCTTCGCAACGGCTCGCCCTATAACGCAAACCGTATCGGCATTACTACCTGATTTGAAGATTGTACAAGTAAAACCAAAGCTTCATCCACAAGCCGTTAACGCTTGCAAAACGAACCGAAAATCTTTAGGTGGTATGATGCTTTTTGACGTTACCGTAAAAAATATCGGTAAAGGCGTCGCTGATTTGGGAAAACTTTATGCGTTCAACGTATTCTCAAAGTCATCGGACAGCCTGAAACCAACGATTAGTGGTGTTGAACCATATTATTATAATGTTAGAAATCCAGCAACCTCTGCTCATGGCCGACCAAATCCACTGATAAAACCCGGACAAACTTTTAAAGTAGAAACCAAGGCTTTCGTAAAAAACAACGAATTCCCTTCTAGTCAGTACGATAAATTGGCAGGTAAAACCAGGCGTTTTACTATTAAACTGGGTTCTGGAAAAAAACGGGATTTAAAAGAGAGTAATTATAACAATAATTCAAAAACTGTGAGATTTACCTTTCCACGGAATTTCTGTAAAGCAACTCTGAGTACTGCACGTCCCATTACTCAACAGGCTGGCACCATCAGCCACGATCTGGTGATCCAGAGTGTCAGAACTCGCTTAAAACGTCCTTATGAATGTCGTCCAGATGGACCAACCATGGCATATGTCACCGTAAAAGTAAAAAACAAGGGGACAAAATTCGACCCATCAAAATCGGATAATCACCTATTAAGAATATCCAGAGGATCATTAAATGTGGGGACGAATAGGATTATCCTCAGTGGTTTCAAAAAGTTAACCCAATCCATTAACGCGGGACAAACAGCTACTCTAACTCTACCGATTACTGGAACGGCAGGACTCCTGCATCGAGCTACGCCGCCCTTAAGTTCTTATGCGGGTAAAATAATTCCATTTGACATCTTACTGGATGGCAAAGAGCGAAGCTGGACTCAAAAAAAATCAAAAATTCATTTTCCAACAAATTTTTGTAAATAATGTTTGAAATTAAATGAAGTGTCTTTAATAGAGATTTGTTATGAGCGGGTTCTTGTTATTTACAGGGATACGTAACGTATGCCCGTTTTGTAAGCAAAAACCGGTCACCATAAGTCCGTTTACGACTGAGGTGAAACCAGATTACTGATATTGTTGGTTTGTATCAAAGGGAAAATTGGGTATCTTTGGTGGGACTCTGAAGGCACTTTAGGTTCAATAGCAGAACCTGTTGCCTTCACTTCCGACGGTAGTGATTTAATTGTAGGGGCGGCCTTTTATATAGTTTTACTGATACCATTGAAATCAAATTAGAATACAATGATTAGCAACAGTTCAATTGGAAATTGACCAAGGGACCGGCAGTTCCAGAAAGGGCTGCTGCGGTAATTTGGAATGTTCTATCGAAGATATCAAGTCCTGTCTTTCTTTGGAATGTTTTTCCATTACATCCATTGATCGCTGAAAGCTTCTTGAGCGTTCCGCGTTGCAAGGTATGAACGTACGAATTTACGTCAAAAAGGAGAAAAAAGGACATGCATGAAATTATCTGCCCCCACTGCGATAAAGCATTCAAAATCGATGAAGCTGGATATGCTGACATTCTCAAGCAGGTTCGCGACGGCGAGTTTGAACAACAGTTGCACGACCGGCTTGAGCTTGCCGAGAAGGACAAACTCAATGCGATAGAGCTCGCAAAGAGTAAAGTCGGTAGCGAAATGCAAAAGACTACCGCAGCCAAGGATACCGAGATTCAAGCGCTAAAAGCTAAAGTAGACACCGGCGAAATCGCCAAGAAACTAGCTGTGACCGAGGCGTTGAGCAAAGTTGAAAAAGAGCTAAATGCCCTAGCTGGCGAACTTGAACAGTCTAAGCGCGATAAGCAAGCAGCTACCGAACTTGCCGATGCAAAACTTGCCAAGGAGTTACAAGAAACTGCTGCAACAAAAGATAAAGAAATCCAAAATTTAAAAACTAAGCTCGACACCATTCAGCTTGAGCAGAAGCTAGCCATTACCAAGGCCGTAACTGTGGTAGAGAAGGAGCGCGATGACCTTAAGAGCGGGCTCAAGCAAACAGAGCTGGAAAAACAATTATCCGAGAAGTCCCTTAAAGATAAATACGAGACACAAATCAAGGATAGAGATGATGCGATAGAGCGTCTCAGAGATATGAAGGCGCGTCTATCAACAAAGATGGTTGGAGAAACTCTCGAACAGCACTGTGAAACTGAGTTCAACCGAATTCGTTCGACAGCGTTCCCAAGGGCTTATTTCGAGAAAGATAATGACGCAAGAACTGGTAGTAAGGGCGATTATATTTTTCGCGACTCGGATGAGGCAGGAACAGAAATTGTTTCGATCATGTTTGAGATGAAAAACGAAAGCGACATGACCGCAACCAAGAAAAAGAATGAAGACTTTTTGAAAGAGCTCGATAAAGATCGTACTGAAAAGGGTTGTGAGTATGCAGTGCTAGTTTCTCTGCTTGAACCTGAGAGCGAACTCTATAACTCTGGAATCGTAGATGTGTTCCACCGCCACCCGAAGATGTATATTGTTCGACCACAGTTCTTCCTTCCGATGATAACTCTACTGCGTAACGCTTCAATGAAGTCGTTAGAATACAAGACAGAGCTTGAGCTTGTTAAATCACAAAATATCGATATAACAGATTTCGAAAACAACCTCGATAAATTCAAGACCGCATTCGGGAAGAACTATGACCTTGCTTCTAGAAAATTTCAAACAGCAATCGATGAGATTGATAAATCAATCGACCACTTGCAGAAGACTAAGGACTCCCTACTCGGAACGGATCGAAACCTTCGTCTTGCAAACGATAAGGCACAAGACGTAACGATCAAGAAATTGACACGTAAGAACGCTACGATGGCAGCCAAGTTCAAGGAGTTAGAGAATAAAGATCCATCTGGCGCTGAATGAAGCTGTTGATTTATGTTCAGGATGATAGAGTAAATTAAAATCTTGTATGTCCGCAATTGGCCGAATGCCCATTAAGTATATTAAGGGCAGTCCCAGAAAAATTGAAGATTGTGAAAAAATAGAATGATCTTATTGCCATATTATAGCTAGGATTGTAAACAAGAGAATAAACTCGATGTACGGTATGCAGCTGGTGCATGGATGCACAGGAGCTGCCGTGATTAAAAACCATCCACTGGCCGATGGTAATAAGCGCACGGGATCGTTGTGGTTTTTGTGGTATTTGCGGATTAACCAGAATTTTCTAGCAAAGCCTGTCGAATCCTTGGTCAATGACAATACATTGATTGCTCTGGCTTTATTGGTGGCAGAGAGCAAGCCGGAACAGAAAGACCTGATTATCAGTTTAGTACAACAGTTTATTTTATTGAAAGACAATTAAATATTCAGAAATTTAACAAATGAAAACTGGTCGAAATGATCCTTGCCCTTGTGGCAGCGGCAAAAAATATAAACATTGCTGTATATCAGTATCTCGTGCGATAAGTGACAAATTAAGTAAATTGTTGTCAGGGCAAGAGTTTGACTCAATAGAAGAGGTGCAGGTAGCAACGGATAGTTTTATGGTAAACCAAAATCAGAAAGCACAAGATGATTTCCTTGGATTGTCTTCTGATCAAGTTTATCGAATGCTTCATTTTGCCTATGATACGCCGGAGCTTTTTCAATTTTCTGATCAATTAACCATAGAACCTGAAGCCCCCATTTTGATGTTAATGCAGGGCATTATTTCAGCTATTGATGAAAAAGGCTTACAAGCAACAAAAGCTAGAGGCTCCCTACCTCAAAAACTCTGTAGAGAAATGTGGCGTGATTACAGCAAATTATATGCTGATGATACTTTCGCTTCCTTTCACAGGGTGAACAAAGAAGATGATTTTTTTGAATTACATGTAACGCGCGTTATTCTTGAGTTGGTAGGTTTTCTTCGCAAAACTAAAGGGCGGTTTTATTTAACTAAAAAATACCAAAAGATTGCGAGCAAGTCAGGGTTAAAGGGACTCTATCCCATTATTTTTAAAACCTATTGCCGCGAGTTTAATTGGGGCTACTGGGATCATTACAATGATGTTCCATTTATACAGCAATCGTTTTTGTTTACCCTGTATTTGTTAAAGCAGCATGGAGAGAAAATGACTTTTACTGCTGTCTATGAAGATGATTTCCTCCGAGCCTTTCCTATGGTTGATTGACGAAATGGAAGGATCGTCTTATTCCAACCCGGAAGAAGATTGTCGCCGTTGTTATTCCTCTAGGGCGATTAAGCGCTTTTTAGTATTCTTGGGATTGGCAGAGCTAGAAAAAATCAAGAGCGAAAAATACTATGACCATAAATACAAGATCAAAAAAACACCGCTTTTTGATGCTGTAGTGCATTTTAATCTAATCGATCCCAAAATCGTTAAGACAAAGTTTTCAAGCGTTCACAGTAATCGTTTACACTGAGCGGTTTAAATAGCGGGTTAGGTTCAGCGAACACAGTTGATCGAAAAACCGAAACAAAACTTGCTGAAGAATTCAATGGAAAACTTTATGCGAATAAAGGCTATATTTGCAAGACTTTAAGTCATTCTTTATTTGACCAGAGTTTTACATCTTGTTCATCTTTATCAACTGCTGAATTACTGGTCTTTTTACTACAAAAGGCAACAATGCTTGGAAGCTTGCAACAAATCCAGGTCTGCCAGTAATTTTAACTTTGATGTTTTTTTAATACTTAATCCTTGTGTACCCAGGTCTTAATGGTGTTTTTTCCCGCTTGCTTTGCTGCATAAAGGGCTTGATCTGCATGAGAATAAATTTGCTCAAGCGTTGAGTTGTATTCATCGAAAGTGGTTGTCCCAATACTGGTTGTTATCGAAAGTGGTGGACCTTTTTTTCTCTTTAATCGCGTATTTTCAATGGCACAACGAAAGCGTTCGGCCACATTTATCCCTTGCTCATGCGCGGTTCTAGGTAAAATGAGCATAAATTCTTCACCCCCCACACGGGCAAAAATATCACCGGGCCTTAAAATGGACAATCCCGTTTCAGCAACCAATTTGAGTATTTTATCCCCGGTAGGATGTCCATATTCATCATTGATATTTTTAAAATCATCGAGATCAATCAATAACAAAGTCAAAAGGCCTTTGGTTTCATTGAGATTAATCAACATTTTTGTTAATTTTTCAAAAGTGAAACGACGATTATATAGACCCGTCAGACCATCATGATTTGAGAGTCTTTTTAACTTTCTGTTAATATAAAATTGCCAAATAATAAAACCAATAATAGCGAGAAACATCAGGCTCATGAAAAAATTCATCAATTTTTGTTTGTCATTAATCTGTTGCTGGGTTTCTATTTGTTGTAAGTCCAAGGCCGCCTGCTTACGCAACATTTCAATTTCTAAATCTTTTCGAGTATTGAGTGAATTAAGTTCCAGTTGAAACAAGCGCCGGGAAGATTGTTTTTGTGTGACACCAATATATTTTTCAAGATATTGCATTAACAGATTATAGGCTTTTTTAGGTTCTCCCAAATTATTATATATTTTTGCTTTGACTTTAATGGTTTCCATTTCCCAACTGGTGTTTTTAAGATCAGGTAATTTTTCAAAAATTAATTTGGCTTTGTTTAAATAGTCAAAAGATTTGCTGGCATCATTATGTAAAGAATAATAAATTGCTAATTGTTTAAACAATTCTGCCTGATAATCCAGGGGGCCCTTTAGTTGAGTACTTTTAAGCAAGTAGGGGTAGGCTTTCTCAAAATCACCTTTATCCGCATAAGTCATACCTAAGCCATAGTTAGCAAGAAAATCAGCATAAGATGAGTTAAAATTAGCCACGATATTTTTATATTCGATTAAATTTTTTATGGCTGAGCGCCAATTTTTGGCATGTCTTTGAGTCATACCATAACCTAGAAGTACTTCAGCATAATGACTGGTATAGTTTAATTTTTTATATAAATTCATCGCCTTTTGTAAATGGATTAAGGCTTTTTCGTGGCTATGCATATAAGAAAATACCGCCCCATATGTTTCCTCCACATTCGCTTCAAGAAAAAGATCGTTGCTTTTCATCGCTTTTTCATAAGCATCTTGCAATTCAATTAATGCCGTTTCAAAATGTTCGGTAAGACTTTGGGTATAAGCAAGTTCCCGCATGGAAAAAATGTAAGCTGATATATTTTGTGATGACTTAGTTTTTTGTGCAGCGGTTAGCAACAATTGTCGCGATTTTTTATAATCCCCTTGCCTTTGATAAATTAAACCTTGGTAAATAAGATAGTAAACTTTTAAATAGTTTGAGGAGTTTGGGTGAATATATTGATAACCTCGTTTGATTGTTGCTGAGAATTTGGCCCAGTGCATGATTTGATTGTGCGCTTGCGCTTCTCTTAAATAATAGAGTGCCAAGAGCTGTTGATTTAACGGATTGAGTTGTTTGCTCATCACTTTGAGTTTGACCAAAGCCTTTACCGGAGTAAGGTAAATCTCTTTTTCCATGGCCATCAGGCTATTGTAATAACCGTCCTTGGTTTGAGCTGATGGATAGCTCGCCGCGTTTTGTGTCAAACCAGCCACACCAATCAGCACAAGTAACAGGATTTTTATTTTTGCTGAAAACGCCATTTTATATCCAACCATAAAGCTCATTTTTAAAATAGTGGAGTGGTGAAATTTTCTCTGAAAACTGTACATTGAAAAATTCCCAATGTTGACTTTCAGTTATTTGTGCTCGCAAGGGTCGTGTCCAGATTATCATTTCAGGCTATGCGTTAACTATCAATTCTGCAAGTGTAATCTCTCCTATGTTTGAATACAAATAACATGATGCTACGGAGTATCAGAGTACATCCTCTGCTATTCTCTGTGCCATCCATTTTTCAGCTTTTTGTGCATTTTGAAAAACCGCACCTTGTAAATCCTCTTCTTTGCCAATGAGACCCACAAGATAATTTTGCGTGAACGATTGTTCGTTTTGATCCACTAATGCTATCACCAGATCGGGACAGGCTTTTTTTATTCGATCGACCAATAAGTGAACAGAATCCAGCATTTCAAGTGCAGTGATTTGCCCCTCCAAAGCCAGTTCTAAAATTAAATAGCGTAAATTGTTGGATTGACATTCATAGAGTAATTTTTTCCAAAGCTCCATGGACCGATTCACCTGGCGTTGACCCGTGACATGGCAGCGAAGCAATTTACCTTCGATATTAATGGAAACAGTGTATGACATATTTACCCTTACTTGCAGGCTAAGTAACTTGTGCTTCGGCTAAGAAGAGCCATCAGTACCGCTATTTTAATGGGAAACCTTGGTTAATCGTAGAACCCTATAATATTTCTAGCGATATTGATAACCAAGTTATGTTTCTTTGGCTAGTCTTATCCAAAGCTGAGGTTAAGTATGGACTATTTATGCTGGAAATTCTGCCAGGAACGGTGAATTCCACACAAAACCCGACCCAATGGTCGATCTCCTACAAACAATCGGGCATTTACGCCATTGAGCACAACCAGACCAAACCATAGAATGCTCATCGTCAGTCTCCAACCTGCAAATTGTGAGACAATATGGCATGGATTTCCTCGTGAAATGGCATTTTCGCAGTAAGGATGCTGCTTTTGAAACGGACTTCTGGCATGGAATGCCAACAAAAAAGGCAGTAACTGTTTTAAGTTACTGCCTTTTTTGTTTAGCAATGCTTTTATTTATTGGTCAATCTGCAAAATTAACTTTTACTTTGTCTTTTAGCGCGTTTCCTCTCGCCTTCGGAAAGTATTTTCTTACGCAAACGTATATTGCCTGGTGTGACTTCAACCAACTCATCATCATCAATAAATTCAAGTGCCTGTTCCAGGGAAAATCTAATCGGTGGAGAAAGGATCAGGTTTTCATCCGTCCCTGCGGCTCGAATATTGTTCAGTTGTTTCCCCTTCAATGGATTAACCACCAAATCGTTGGAGCGTGAATGAATACCAATCAACATACCTTGGTAAATCTCAACACCATGTCCAAAGAATAAGCGACCACTATTTTGTAGATTAAACAACGCAAAGGCCAGCGATTTACCGGTGCCATTACTGATGAGAACACCATTTTGACGCTGACCCAAGTTACCTTTGACTTTGGTATCATATTTCAAAAAAGAGTGGTAAATCAGTCCACTGCCAGAGGTCGTGGTAAGAAATTCGGTCTGAAAGCCAATAAGCCCTCTGGAGGGGATAAGGAAATCCAGTCTCACACGACCTTTGCCATCGGGCACCATGTCCTGAAGTTCGGCTTTTCGTATGCCCAGTTTCTCCATAATGGCACCCTGATGGGTATCTTCGATGTCAACCGTCAAAGACTCCCACGGCTCCATCATGACCCCGTCAATTTCCTTCATAATAACTTCTGGACGAGAAACACCCAGTTCATATCCTTCACGCCGCATGGTTTCAATCAGGATCGAAAGATGCAATTCTCCACGGCCAGAGACTTTAAACTTATCTGGATCACCTGTCTGATCCACTTTCAATGCAACATTATGGATAAGTTCACGATCCAGCCTTTCTTTAATCTGCCGCGAGGTAACGTATTTTCCTTCCTTGCCACAAAATGGTGAATCATTTACCTGAAATGTCATTGTTACAGTGGGCTCATCGACCGTAAGAGGTACCATTGACTCAATATGGTTAGGGTCACAAATTGTATCGGAAATATTAAGCGGTGAAATCCCGGTAATGGCGATAATATCACCTGCAGAGGCTTCTTTTATCTCGCTTCTTTCCAGCCCCATGTAACCCAATACTTGGCCAATTTTTCCCTTTTTTAGTTTGCCCTCAGTATCAATATTAACGATCTGCTGATTGGTCTTTATGCTACCACGGGTAATACGACCAATCCCAATCGCACCGACGTAACTAGAATAATCGAGAGAGGTTATTTGCATTTGCAACGGACCTTCCTGATCGACATCAGGCGAACTGACATGCTCAATAATGGCCTCGAATAACGCCGTCATATCGCCCTCACGAACACTATCATCTAGGCTGGCATAGCCATTTAGGGCCGATGCATAAACAATAGGGAAATCCAGTTGCTCATCTGTCGCCCCTAAACGATCAAATAAATCAAAAACCTGATCGATAACCCAATCTGGACGAGCACTGTCTCGATCGATTTTGTTGATAATTACAATCGGTTTAAGACCTTGTGCAAAAGCTTTCTGGGTAACAAATCGAGTTTGTGGCATGGGGCCATCAACTGCATCAACCAACAACAAAACAGAATCAACCATAGAAAGAATGCGTTCTACTTCACCACCAAAATCCGCATGACCAGGCGTATCTACAATGTTAATACGGTAGTCGTTCCAACGAATAGCGGTGTTTTTTGAAAGGATGGTGATGCCGCGTTCTTTTTCCAGTTCATTGGAATCCATCATCCGTTCTTCAACGACTGCTCGACTATCCAGCGTGCCGGATTGTTGCAACATTTTGTCGACCAGCGTCGTTTTACCATGATCAACATGGGCAATAATGGCAATGTTTCGTAATCTACTAATCACTTTACGTTCTTCTTTCTATCGGCGATAAAATCGGCGGCTATTCTAACAGGATAAAGCTCAAGTGTATTGCTCAATTTGCACAAAAATTAAGCATTAGATACAAATTTCGTTATCAGAAATACTGCCATTAACGTATAATTGCACTAAATTAGTGCGCTTAATTTAAACCTTGCACCATAAACACAGAAAAAATCGCCGGCATTTTTATTTTTAGTCAGGAAAATCAAACTGTTATATTATACCGAAGATTGGCATACAAGTTGCTCTGGTCTGTGCGTATCGTTTTATTTGAAACAAAACAGGAATAATTATGACCCCAGAAAAAATTGTTGACCTCATAAAAGAACATGATGTTAAGTTTCTCGACCTTCGTTTTACCGATTCGGTAGGGAAAGAACAGCATGTTTCTATACCGGCTATGCGAATTGATGCTGATGAAATCGCGGAAGGAAAAATGTTTGATGGCTCTTCTATCGCTGGATGGAAAGGTATCAATGAATCAGATATGGTATTAATGCCCGATTGTGATACAGCCTTTATTGACCCTTTTTATGAAGAAGTCACTATGGCCATTCGCTGTGATATCCTCGAACCATCCACCATGACAGGCTATGATCGGGATCCACGCTCAGTTGCCCACCGTGCAGAAGCCTATTTAAAATCAACCGGTATCGCCGATAGTGCATTTTTTGGACCTGAACCAGAATTTTTTCTGTTTGATGATGTTCGCTACAATACTGACATGTCAGGTTCATTTTATAAGATAGACTCTGATGAAGCCTCTTGGAATTCTTCAAAAAAATATGCCGAAGGTAATACCGGGCATCGTCCTCGAGTAAAAGGTGGCTATTTTCCGGTACCACCAGTGGACTCTTCACAGGATATTCGTAGCGCCATGTGTCTGGTGCTGGAGGATCTCGGTATCGAAACTGAAGCGCATCATCATGAGGTCGCTACAGCAAATCAAAATGAACTGGCCACCAAATTCAACACTTTGGTTAAAAAAGCCGATGAAGTACAAATTACTAAATATGTGGTACAAAACGTAGCGCATGCTTATGGTAAAACAGCCACATTCATGCCCAAACCCATCGTCGGTGATAATGGCAGTGGCATGCATGTTCACCAATCTCTAGCTAAAGATGGTGTTAATATTTTTGCCGGCAACAATTATGGCGGCCTTTCAGAGGATGCGCTTTTTTATATTGGCGGCATTATTAAACATGCGCGAGCACTGAATGCTTTCACCAACGCTTCAACCAATAGTTACAAACGATTAGTACCCGGATTTGAAGCCCCGGTGATGTTGGCATATTCTGCACGAAATCGTTCGGCTTCTATTCGGATTCCTTATGTTGCTAATCCTAAAGGACGGCGCATCGAAATTCGCTTTCCTGATCCCACTGCTAATCCTTACCTGGCATTTTCAGCCATGATGATGGCAGGACTTGACGGCATCCAAAACAAGATTCATCCAGGCGACGCTATGGATAAAGATCTTTATGATTTGCCCGCCGAAGAAGCGCTGAATATCCCGACAGTAGCCTCTTCTCTGGAACAGGCCCTAGATGCTCTGGATGGCGATCGGGCATTTCTAACCGCTGGTGGGGTGTTCTCAGATGGCACCATTGACGCATACATCGCTTTAAAACGCGCTGATATCGAATATTTAAATATGACCACCCATCCGGTTGAATTTGAAATGTACTACAGCCTGTAATCTGAATATTTAAAAGCCCGCCTAGCGGGTTTTTTTTGCTTAGCAAATTTATGCTGATGAACCATATCCAGCATTTAAGGTCTATACTTAATGTGCCATTCATCATGAAAACGAAGCGGGGATAAAAATGGAGCATGCCTTCAGCAAGGAACAAAACAAGCAAAACATACTGTCTGCGTTTATGATAATGTCTGCCTTCATGGTGTTTTCTTTAACCGTGCTCGCTGAGCCTCTTGAAGAATATAAAGATGATCGTTCAGATGAAGACATCAAATTATCCAAACAGAAAACAACACCGGTCAAAAAACTAAAGAGGCACAAAAAATATATTTATCAATGGCGGGATGCCAATGGAAATACCATGATGTCAGATAAGCCTCATCCCGGTGCGATTGCCATTGAACTACCCAGTGCACAAACTTTTAGTGCGCCAAAAACGCGAGTCAATTTAGTCACAAATAATGAGCTCAATGTGCAAGAGCAACCTGTCATCGAAGATAGCAGCCCGCCAGACCTATCTATTATCTCTCCAGCCAATGGCAGCTGGCTCAACAATAATATTGGAAATCTCACGGTTAAAGTATCACTGAATCCCTATTTAAAACTGGGGCAAAAATTGGAGATTTTAATTGACGGTGTCATAAAGAATACTGCCAATAGCACAACAGTTACCTTGAAAAACCTCTCCAGAGGTGAGCATAGTGTTGTGGCACAGATAAAAATGAAATCATCCCGGAAAATATTATTACAAAAGCAAAACACTTTTTTTGTACGACGCCCATTTATCCGACACCGATAACGAGCTTACACGCACTATTTTGGTGCATTTTTAGTGCAAAATCATATTAAATCTCTTAAAATCAACGGATGAAACAAAATTCAACAAACCATAACCTCATTAATCGACTTCAGACCGCTGTGTTTGTTGTCGATGCTTCGCTCAATATCTGTGAAGTCAATCTCGCCGCAGAAGAATTGGCTGAAATTGGCAAAAGACAACTTTTATGCGCTAATTTCACGCAAATATTTGCTGAAAATGAATGTCCAGTCCAAGTTTTACAGATATCTTTAACCACGGGTAAATCCTATTTCCAAAAAGACATTGCTGCAACTTTACTCTCTGGAAGAAATACAATTTTTAACCTTTCAATTATTCGATTTGTCCATTTAGAAAATAATTATCTATTAATTGAAATAAGCCAGTCAAGATCATCAGCCATCGTGACTGTTAAAGAGAAAGAATTAGGACAACATCGTCAGACTCGCCATTTACTCAAAGATCTTGCGCATGAAATTAGAAATCCGTTAGGCGGCTTACGAGGCGCAGCCCAACTTTTAGCGACAGAAATAACAGCCGATCAAAAACCTTTCACTGATATTATTATTCGAGAAGCTGACCGCTTGGGTGCTTTGGTCGAACGCGTGCTGAGCCGTGGCAAACCTGAGTCCAAAACAGTTTTTAATATACATGAAGTTATCGAGGAAGTGCTTACGCTGATTGCATTCGATTTACCCGACGGGATCAAAATTAATAGAGATTATGATCCCAGTTTACCCGGATTTAATGGTTATAAAAATAATATTCACCAGGCACTTCTTAATTTAATTCGAAATGCCGTACAGGCTATAGCCGAAAGCGACAACAAACAACAGCATGTCATTGATATTATCACCCGGGCCGAGCATTCCGTACTCATTGGCGATACCTATATTGCCATGACCCTAAGAATTGATATTTGTGATGACGGCCCCGGCATTGTTCCGGCAATGATAGAAAATTTATTCATGCCAATGAGTACCAGTCGAAAACAAGGAACCGGTCTCGGGCTGGCGATAGCAAGAGATGCCGTTGAGCAACATGGGGGCTCTTTACAATGGTTAAAAAATGAAAATAAAACCGTGTTTTGTATTCATTTACCGCAACACAAAACCGTTTAAAATTACAGGTGATTTTTACATGAATGAAATAAAAACCATATTGCTAATTGAAGATGACGATTCCATGCGCTGGGTTTTAGAAAAAGCCCTGAGTAAAGCACATTACCAGGTGATCGCCATTAATCATACTTTTGAGGCTGACAAGATAATCAAGGAACAAAAACCCCAAGTTATTTTGAGTGATATCAAAATGCCCGGTGAAGATGGATTAACATTTGTCGCAAGAATCACCAAACAATATCCCACTATCCCGGTAATTTTAATGACTGCACACTCTGATTTGGAAACAGCCGTCAATGTTTACGAAAAAGGTGCTTTCGATTATTTACCCAAGCCTTTTGATCTAGATGAAGCACTGCAAATGATAGCTCAAGCTTTTGAATCGTTAGAACTGAACGAATCGGTACACAGCAATTTGAACACAGAAAAGATAAGTTTGATAGGCGGCGCACCTGCTATGCAAGTTGTCTTTAAAGCCATTGGAAAACTGGCTAAAACCGAAGTAACCGTACTCATTACAGGTGAAAGTGGCACCGGGAAAGAACTGGTTGCCAGAGCATTGCATGAAAATAGCCCACGAAAACTAGGCAATTTTGTTGCTATAAATATGGCAGCAATACCGGCTGAACTTATTGAATCTGAATTATTTGGTCATGAAAAAGGTGCCTTTACAGGTGCCATGGAAAAACACCGTGGCTGGTTTGAACAAGCCAATAAAGGCACTTTGTTTTTAGATGAAATTGGTGACATGCCACAAGCCGCTCAAACGCGTTTACTCCGCGTATTATCAGAAGGTAAATTTTATCGCGTGGGTGGCAAAAATCCGTTGCTGGCAAACGTCAGAATTGTTGCAGCGACACACCAACCCTTACAGGAATTAGTCAAACTAGGGACGTTTAGAGAGGATCTTTATCATCGTTTGAATGTGGTTAAAATTTCCATTCCTTCTTTAAAACAACGGCAAGCTGATATTCCGCTATTAATAGAATATTTTCTCAGAAAAGTCGCCGCAGAAATGGGTGTCCACAGAAAAAAAATCAAAACCGAATTAGCTAATTTTCTATTAAATCAGCCTTGGCCAGGAAATGTCAGAGAACTTGAAAATCTCTGCCGCTGGTTAACCGTTATGACGGCAGGCATTAATCTGGGTATCAATGATCTGCCTGCTGAATTTAGAAAAAATTGTAACCAGCATATTCACTGGGAAAAAGAATTTAAAGCCTGGTTAAACCAAAAACTACAAACCCAGGATGCGACAAGTATTCAAAAATGTCAGCTTGATTTTGAAAAAATTTTACTCACACGTGTACTGGAGTTTAATCAGGGGCATCGTCAGAAGGCCGCTGATATTTTAGGTTGGGGCAGAAATACCGTCACCCGAAAAATAAAAATGTTCAACGCTTAAATAAATATCCTGTGCTCAGCCAGAATCCTGGTGTTATCGCTCTGGAGGGTGAAAAAGTTGCGCCAACTTCACTTGCGTTAACAATATTTTCACTACTTTTGGTAAGCAATGTTTGCTAACGACATATTTTCAATCGTTTTAAAACAAGCTATGGGTTTTTAATCCATAGCCGTCGCTTTTTTTATTCTGAGGGGTTTGCAGGTTTGCCGACTATATATAACCAGATAAAACCGGCAAGACCGGTAAATAGTGAGGCGAATAATATGCCCGTTTTTGCCATCAATAATAAATTATCGTTGTTCGCAAAGCTCAGTTGAGCCACAAAAATAGACATGGTAAAACCAATTCCAGCCAATAGTGAAACGCCCGCAATTTGTGTAAATCGAGTGTCTTTGGGTAATTGTGCGATCCCTAGCTTTATAACCAGCCAACTTATCGCGGTGATCCCAATAAATTTACCTAATATCAATCCCAACGCCACCCCAGTTAACACGGGATGTGTAAAAACTGCTGAAAAAGAAGTGAACTCCAGAGAGATACCGGCATTAACCAAAGCAAACACCGGGATCACCAGATAGGCAACAGGCATATGCCAAATATGTTCCAAACGCTGGAGCGGTGCTTCAACACTATGTACACTATTTTCCAGAGACTGCACCACCGCTTTGAGTTTGTCATTGGTCATGATGCTTTTACCGGGTTGATGGGAGGCATCAAAATGTCCTAACAATTCCTTAATATGCTTACTGAATTTCTCCGGGTTATATTTGGGCATGGCAGGCACAGTCATTGCGCCCAGGATACCGGCCAGTGTGGCGTGTACCCCAGATAATAATAATGCATACCATAGAAATATGGCAACGATGAAATAAGGCAGAGATTTACGAATTCCCAGCAGGTTAAATGCAATTAGCAAGGCAAATAATGCCGTGGCCAGTGAGAGTGGCCCTAAGGCGATACTGTCTGTATAAAAAATAGCAATAACCACCACAGCACCCAGATCATCAACAATAGCCAGCGCTACCAGAAAAGTAATCAATGCTTTGGGTACGCGATTCACCAACAGTGCCAACACCCCGATAGCAAAGGCAATATCCGTTGCCATGGGGATCCCCCAACCCACCGCCATTTCTCCCTGCGGATTAATAGCAAAATATATCAAAGCAGGAACTACCATACCCCCCACCGCAGCAGCAATGGGTAGGACAGCATTTCGTAGCCTGGCAAGCTCTCCCACCAGGATTTCACGTTTTAATTCCATACCGACCACAAAGAAAAATAATGCCATCAGCCCATCGTTAACCCAATGGTGTAAACTCATTTCGACCGTCCAAGTACCCACATTGAGACTAATAACACTATTTAGAACTTGTTTATATAGGGAATAGAAAGGGCTATTAGCTAATATGAGTGCTACTACAGCGGTGCCCATGAGCAATAATCCACTGGTCGTTTGACGGTTAATAAATTCTTCAAAAGGTGTGAGCAATTTGTTAAAACCTTTTTCCCAAGGCGCGTTATAAACACCGCTTTCGGCATGAATATCTGCGTTTTTATTTTTTCTCATAAAACCTTCTCTGTATTGTTATGGGCGAATAATGATTTATTGGCAGCCTCTATCACCGCCGTGACCATAGGATTGGAAATCCGACGTTCAACGGATATGGCATAAAAAGTTTCCTGAATATCATCCGTCTGGCCAATAACTTGCACTTGGTATTGTTGCATTATTTCTTGCTCACTAATCGTCGGCGCAATGAAAATACCGACGCCTTGCTGGGCAAATGCCTTCATTAAAGCGCTATCGTCAAATTCGGCCACCACCCGTGGGTGAATGTGATTTTTATCCAGCCATTGGTCAATATCCGTGCGCAATTGACTGCCTCTGGCGGGTAATAATATTTGAGCTCCGTGCAGACATTGTGGAAAATCTCCGCTGAGTTGCGCCACCAGTCGTTTGCTTGCAAAAAAGCTAATAGCGCATTCACCTAATTTATAACTGAATCCTCGGGTACTGATATTGGGGGGAATAGGCCGATCGGCTAACACCAGATCCAAATGGTGTACGGCTAATTCGGCCAGTAAACTTTCAAGGTTAGCTTCCTTACATACCATGCGCGTTAGATTCGGCATTTGTAGCGCAGGCAACAAAATTTGCTGGGCTATAGACTTCTGCAATACATCTACAACACCCACCCTGAAGAGCTCTGGACGACCATCGGGTATATGATGCAAGAGTTGTTCAAGCTCACTACCGAGAGAAAAAATTTCATCCGCAAAGCTCAGTATCAATCGCCCGGTATCAGTAATTTCCAGATTTCGACCCATGCGGGTGAATAGATGCACATCCAGATTTTTCTCGAGCAAACTTATCTGACCGCTAATCGTTTGTGGTGTGATATGTAGCCGTTCACTTGCCCGGGCAATACCACCTTCATGGGCTACCACCCAAAAATAATGTAGATGTTTATAGTTA
>CAZKUH010000004.1:0-18777 GCA_964555895.1 uncultured Enterobacterales bacterium | reverse complement strand
ATGCTTTTCAACTGGTGTGATTATATTGGCAAATTTGGTGGCACCGGTCATATTGGCACTACCTTTAAGCGTATGTAGCGCCCTGACCACATCATCAGCTGCCAAAGTCTCCGCTTGTGCTGCGGATTCCTTGATAAACTTATCGATAGTTTCCAGATGTGTTTGCGTTTCTGCGATAAATATTTCAACCAAAACCGGGTCTAAATATGCTTTTTCTACACTGTCCGTCTGTTCTGAAGCAGTGGTTTCTGCCACTTTATTTAACTGATCTGTTACCGTTTTTTCCAGGTCGTCTGGCAGTTCCGTTGTTTGTTCTACCGCAGTTTCTTCAGTGATTCTGGCTAACGCTTCTGCCGCCTGTGTTTCTAAATCCAGCTCTTGCGCTATTTCCTCAACCCCATCCACCTGCTCAGTCATTGTTTCATCTGTAGCTGGAGTTGTGGTTAAATCCTCTACCTCTGCCTCGATCTGGGTGATTATATCATCGGCGCTATCTTCATCTTCCAGCGTTAAAGTTTGAGTCTCTGCGTTATTTTCGGAAAATTCTTCTTCAACAGACGACGCTTCCGCAGAAATTTCTTCAATGCTAATTTTGTCAGATTCTGAAACAGGTTGCGGTAATTCTATATTTGTCACAACTGCGGCTGATCGGGTACTTATCTCATCACAATCTAAAGCCAACTGCTCGGCTTTTATTGAAGTGTTTTCACCATTTTTAAAATCTGAAATTAATTCTGGTAGCAATTCTATGACGTTTGCCACGGTTGAAAAAACTTCATCATTTAAAGGTGTCGTTTCATTGATTATCTTATTTAATAAATCTTCAACCTTCCAGGCGAGTTCACCGATGGTCACAGCACCTACCAGTCGACCACTGCCTTTTAGAGTATGAAATGATCGCCGGGTAATTGTTAATGAATTATCATCTTCTGGATTCGTGCGCCAGGCAGGGAAGGTTTCCTGCAAAGAAACTAATTCATCTTCAGCTTCTTCAATAAATATTTCAATGATTTCATCATCGATCAGCTCGTGATCATCAGCAGCACTTTTAGCACTTGCAGAAACTTTAGCCGTCGTTGATGTTTCTTCGCCAGGTGTGACTTCAGACTCTGTAAGTGGTACTTCTTCATCCCGAACAAATTTTTCCAATAGCAGTAAACTGCTTTTAGACGCATCCAGTACCGAATCCAGCGACCGTATGCCCGCTTCATCAAAACCTTCCAGATAATATTCAACGCTGGTTAATACATCTGCCAGAGAATCTAATTCTCGCTGACCAGGCAATTGATTTTCTCGAAGCATCTTGTCTTCAATAAATTGGCGACAGGTACGAAGCATACTTTGCAATTGTGGCATCATTAAAATATCGAAACCACCTTCAGCATCGTTTAACCAGATTGGTACCTCAGATATTGCATCTTGATCGCCCCCACTTGCCATAAAATCGACAATCGCATCCTGGGCTCTTTGTAAATTAATTCTGGCTTCTCTTACAAATTGATATTGTGCTTGTAGATATTCATTCTGTTGGGCATTTTCCTCAGCTTCTTCAGCACTATGGCTTAACTGCGCAGTTCTGAGATCTGCAAGGCTGGCTTCAATTAATAACAATGCCCCAGCAATATCCATGATAGTGCCATCATCGACCTCGGTATGCTCTTCAACACTTTGTTGCAACAATTCCATTTGTTGCAGCAGGTTAGAACGCATCCCGGCCAGTCCGAGTAAATTTAAAGTATCTGCAACTTGTTTTAACTGGGGAATAAATGCAGCGACATCCTCATTAGTCGCAGATTTGTTTCGGACATACAAATCAATAGAATCTTTAACATTCTCAATGTTTTCTTTAAGTACCTCAGCCGCAGTTTCCAAGGCTTCGTCACCTGCGCCTGCAAAGGCAGTTTCGCTGGTACCAATCACTTCTGCATCCATGGCAAAAGCTTGTCTGATTTGTGAAATTCGGGTGCTTTCAACTTTACTGTTGGAAATTCTGTCTACAAGATTATGTAATAAAGAATCACTGACTTCATCATCTAAAGCCGTTTGCCCTACTTCTGCCAGTCGTTTAATCTGTCGGTCTATTTGACTCAATAATACTTGCGCCGATTTATCTTTATAATGTTCATCAGATTTTAAAGTTGCGACAAAACCATCTGCTATCCACCATAAATGACTGACTGAATGGCCATAGCAAATAACATCCAGACGTTCTAAAACTTTATGGATCCGTTGTAAACTTTGCTGAACATTTTCTTGTTTTATTACACCCAATAATCCTCGCTGATAGTGGTGCCTTAATTTTTTTGTCAGTGCCACAAACGCTGCTGGCGTTTGTGGTGGCTGAAATGTACTGGATGGCTTTGGCGGTTGAATATCTGTTGGCTGCGGCATAAAATCTTCCGCACGATGCGCATCCAGACCTTGAACTTTTCTTACTTCATTTATCACCGGTAATAATAAAAACAATTGATCTTGTTGGCCACTTTGAATTTTTTGTAAGTAAAGAATTAACTGTAATATCCCGGCCATAAAAATTTCTAGCACTTTTTCGTCAGCTTCAAGCTTCTTGTTCAGGATATCAATTCCTAAATTTTCCAGCTCGCTAGTCAGTGCAACGGCACCCCCAAAGTCGAGGATCTCCAAAGTACCCTTAACCTGGTGTAAACCCTTGATACAAATATCTAACTGGGATTGGTCTGCATCCTGTTCAAAATAGGATTCAAGCGCAAGACGAGACTGTTCAAGAGTTTTTTTCACCTCCTGCTGCACCCAACTTAAGGCTACCCGGTCATTATTTCTGGCCATATTTTCTCCGTAAGGTACTGGACTGTTTAGCATTTTTTATGAATGCCAGGCATTCGGGATGAGAATATTTACGCATCTCGGTATGCTGCCAATTTGTCGCTTCACCTGGTGCCAATACCAACAAACCATCACGATTCAATCTTCTGACCAATTGATCCAATATGATTTTTTTTCGTTCAGGTTTAAAATAAATTAATACATTCTGACAATAAATTACATCAAAAGTATGCAGTAGTTCAGTCTCCAAATCACCGAGATTTTCCTGAACAAAACAAACTCGTTCCTTTATATTGTTGCTAATTTGTGACTCTTCATCATTATTTGAAGAAGTATATTTATTGCTGAATACTTCAGGGATCTGCTTTAACTTTGTCCGGCTATATTTGCCCTCACGCGCTTTTGCTAAAGAGGGGAAACTGATGTCTGTCCCTCTAACGCCAAAGTAAAATGTCTGGTTATTAGTTAATTGCCCAGCCAAATCTTCCAGCAACATGGCCAGGCTATAAACCTCTTCTCCCGTGGCACAACCGACACTCCAATATTGCATAACGCATGAACTTTTTCTATTGGCAAGAATGTCCCGGGTTATTTCACTTCTCGCTTCATTGCCTCGTTGACAATGTTGCTCTATGTATTCTTTGGTAAAATGACAAACCAAATCCATGGCCTTTTTATCACGAAAGAACCGAGTCTCATGCACCGTGAGTAAGTCTATCAGCGTTGCCCATTCGGCTTTATCCGTCAACTCAGCCAAAAGTTGTTCGTAGTAGCTACGATAATTTTTCAACCCATAAGCTCTGACCCTGCTGGAAATTTGCGTCAGCAAAAACGGTTTGCGGTGTTTCGCGATCCACAACCCGGTTTTAGCTTCAATTAACCGCTGCCAGAGGGAGAAATCAGCCTCTGACATGGGTATTTGAGATTCCGAAAATCTGGAGGCAAGCGCCATCACTATATGTCTTCCTTAGCTCTTAATATTCGCCAGTTTCGAGAAATTCATCTTCTTCAAATTCGTCGTCTTCCGTGATTGAAACTTCTTCCGCTTCAACTGTGGGCAATTTGAAACCGGAGACATTTCCAGAAAGGTCATCAGCAAGTTCCGCCATGGTTCCAATTGAAACTGCTGTTGCCTGTGTGCCGGCTAATGTCTGGTTGGTAATTTCCTGAATGACATTCATCGTATTGGATACATGTCCTGCCGATGCGGCTTGTTGTCGGGCTGCATTCGAAATGTTCTGAATCAAATCCGCTAGGTCACGAGATACATTTTCAATTTCTTCTAGCGCCACACCCGCATCCTGTGCCAACTGTGCTCCACGGACCACTTCAGAGGTACTGGCTTCCATTGAAATAACCGCTTCGTTGGTATCTGTTTGAATGGTTTTCACCAAGGCTTCAATCTGCTTGGTCGCATTACCTGAACGTTCTGCAAGTCTCTGCACTTCATCAGCAACTACTGCGAATCCTCGACCCGCATCGCCTGCCATTGATGCCTGAATAGCTGCATTTAGTGCCAGAATATTGGTTTGATCTGCAATATCGTTAATCAAAGCAACGATATCTCCAATTTCCTGAGAACTCTCTCCCAGTCTTTTAATTCGTTTAGAGGTTTCCTGAATTTGTTCCCGAATAGTATCCATGCCTTTGATGGTATTCCGTACTACTGCTGCCCCTTTATTGGCCATCTCAACCGATTTTTCCGCCACCTGTGTGGATTCAGAAGCGTTGGCAGAAACCTGTTCAATGGAAACCGCCATTTCATTAATTGCCGCACTGGCACCGGTAATTTCCTGGGCCTGATTTTTTGAAGCCTGGGCTAACTCGGTTGCTGTGTTCTGGGTTTCTTCAGCAGAGGAACTTACCCTGACCACCGCTTTTTTAATGGTGGCAACCAAAGATCTCAATTGATCAATGGTGAAATTCATGGCATCGGCAATGGCACCGGTGAAATCTTCTGTAACCGTTACATTTACTGTCAGATCTCCATCCGCCAAACCTTCCATTTCATCTAACAATCTAATAATTGCCTGCTGGTTTCTTTCGTTTTGTTTTTGTTCTCGATTCCGTGAGGTTTCTGTCAAACTGATTCGCTTGCGTTCTGCACCACGTTGTTGCAAATACATGGTAAATAACAAGATAGCGACAACACCCAATAATGCGCCTGAAATCAAAATATTACCTAAGAGCCGGTCTTGCGGAAATTGGATAAATTTTTGTTCCAGTTCTTGAGACACTGCCAGTAACGCATCCGAGTTACTAAAAATGATATTATTGGCCTTATGTACCTTAAACAAAGTTTCATTTGAACTGATGATATAACTTACATTGTCCTTTACCCCAACATAGAGGGTGGCTATTTCCTGTAATGCTTCTCTGGCGTCTCTGGATTTTACCTTTTTGATATCCATCATCGGATCGCCATCCAGCATACCTTTTAAAACCTGTCCAAAAATATCGACGTCGTGGCCAAAACTTTCAGCAGCCTGCTTCGCATCTGCCCCACCCACTAATACTCGTTGCAAACTACTCAGAATTCTTTCTGCATACCAGGACTGTCGAGTTGCCAGCCAGATAAGATTTCGCGGCGCATTACTTTCAATGAGAGAATCAACAACTTTGGAGTATTCATCCTGCAGTTGCGGTACCGTTGTGGACAATTCATTGGCAACATTATGCAAATCGAGCACTGTTGCCTTTGAATTCAGTATGGTTGCCGTCGCTTTAGCGACTTGTTTCCACACCGCTGCGGTCTTCTTTATTTGAGGAAATACCGACTCGGGAGCTGACTGTAATCCCGTTGCCGAATCTCCATTTGACAGACGATTGAACTTGTTTTCAAAGTTTCTTCGACTATCCTTTAATCCTTTAAATGCCTTCACATTACCATTTGAGGCTTCTGCGGCAAATGATGTCAGTTGCTGAGAAAGTACTCTCAATTCCCCAGAATCTCTGACACGTTGATCGTCAAATTCACCCTGGTAAATACCGACACCAATGTTAATAGCCATTAACACAAAGGCTAATACTAATAAGACCGTTGTAAACGAACCGGTTTTTACACGCTGTTCTTCTTTTGCATTGCTTTTTGTTGCACTCATACCTGAATTTCCTGATTCAATGTTATTTCATCAAACCATTTTTATAATTGCCTGAAAAACTATAGCGCGACTTGTAAAAAAGCACTATCTTCTGCCAGGGCAAATAAACTAAAAACGGTCCAGACCTGATCTTCTCGATTAAATCCATCATTAATAAATGGTTTAACTGCTTCATCGACTTCAGGTGCTTCCTCAAGTCGATCAATATCTTCAAAATGTTGTAATCCCATAACGTCATCCACAATGACACTACTTAGAAAATCTCCATTTTGGATCACCAATAAACGTTGCTTGCGGCTACGGTTTGGTTTCTTATATAAAAATCCCTGTAAATCCATTACGGGTAATAGTGTTCCCCGAACATTCGCCACACCCCTGACCCAATGTTTTGCACCGGGGATACCGGTTAAGCTGGGAACATCCAGAATTTCAGCAACTTCTCTCAAAGGTGCGACATATTTTACGCCATTTAAAGTAAATGCTACGCCCGACCAACTGGTCACCACTTCCTCTATTTTCGGTAGTTCAAAAGCATGCTCACGACAGGCAGCATCGAGATCGCATAGAATTTTATAAGGTAGTGGTCGTTTGTTTGTCATTACTCGTTTTTGTCACTCGCTGTTTAGTTTGATTAACCAAAATTCAGTTAATTAAGCCTCTGACTGTGCTCAAAAGTTTACTTTCCTGTACCGGTTTGGTGAGAAAATCTTTTGCACCCTGCCGCATACCCCAGATACGATCAGTTTCCTGATCCTTGGTGGTAATTATCACCACCGGTATATGGGAAGTTTGTTTATCTCTGGAGAGCTGCCTGGTCGCTTGAAATCCATTCATACCTGGCATGACTACATCCATTAAAATCACATCGGGCTGCGTTTTACGAGCCACTTCCACGCCTGTTTCGCCATTTTCAGCAGCAACTACCTCGTAACCGTTTGTTTCCATGATTTTGGTCAACAACTGCGTCTCCGTAGGAGAATCATCGATAATTAATACTTTAGCCATAAACTTCTCTCCCAAGATCTATACATTACAAATATGTGTAGATAGATCTGTACATTTATTGCTTTCACTCAATTCCTCACTTTTAAAGTACTTTAAGCATCTTCAAGTTGCTGGCTAATAGCGCCTAACAACTCGTCCCGGCTAAAAGGTTTGGTTAAATATTGATCCGAACCCACTATCCGTCCTTTCGCCCGGTCAAAGAGTCCATCTTTACTCGAAAGCATGATCACCGGCGTTTTACTAAAATCTTTATTGCGCTTTATCAAGGCACAAGTCTGATAACCATCAAGACGCGGCATCATGATATCAACGAAAATTATATCTGGCTTTTGATCTGCTATTTTTCCTAAAGCATCAAATCCATCTATCGCAGTAACAACTTCACAACCGACTTTTTTCAACAACGTCTCGGCTGTTCGTCGAATTGTTTTACTGTCATCAACAATCATTGCTTTCAAACCGTCAAACATTTTTTCCATATCTCTTACCAAATGGTGTTTCAGACTGAAACATTGTGCAAAACTACCAGACATAAACCCAGATTAGGCCAAGGATGTCCCGAATACGCAAGATAGCAGAAACTAACATTTCCAGATATCTTGTCCGTTATAGCTAATCAAACATAGTTACAAACCCTTAAAACATCAAATTCAAATTGATATTTCCGCTGAAAATATCTATAGAATTGCTCTTTAAGCAATTTAATTTACTCTGTTTTCATATATAATAGTTAAGTTTAGCGTCGAAAGCTAAAGTAATTTGCTAAAAGATGATTTATATCTCATATTTTTTTACTCATAAATCACTAGAACGTAATACCGGAGTTTTATATGCACCCTAAAATTGCCTTCGTTATGGATCCTTTGACGTCTGTTAATCCCAAAAAAGACAGCACCATTGCCATGGCTGAGGCTGCTCAGGACAAAGGCTGGCATTGTTATTCCATCCCTTTGTCAGGACTTTTTTTTGCTGAAGGTCAGGTGTTTGGCAAAACCTGTGAATTAGAATTATCACTTAATCAAGAGCCTTGGTATCGTTCATCGTCCGAGACAACCAAACCACTGCTTGATTTTGATGTTGTGATGATGCGCAAAGATCCACCCTTTGATATGAATTACATTTATGCTACCTATTTACTCGAGATGGCAGAAGCCAGTGGGTTGTGTGTGTTAAATAAACCCAGGTCAATTCGGGATGCCAATGAAAAGCTCTTCGCCTTACAATTTCCCCAGTGCACTACGCCGGTTTCTGTCACCGCAAATGCCGACGAAATAAAACGCTTTTTGTCAGTACACGGTGATATTATCCTTAAACCCTTAGATGGCATGGGTGGTACTTCAATATTTCGCGTCAGATCTACCGACCCCAATATCAGTGTTATTATTGAAACACTGACCGAATATGGCAAAACACCCATTATGGTGCAAAAATTCATCCCTGAAATTTCCCAAGGTGATAAACGCATACTGATGATAAATGGGGAGGCGGTACCCTACGCTCTCGCCAGAATACCAGCTGAAGGTGAAACCAGAGGGAACCTTGCTGCGGGTGGTCATGGTCGGGTACAACCACTGACTGAAAAAGATTTTTGGATTGCCCAACAAGTCGGCCCAACATTAAAAGAGAAAGGGTTACTATTTGTGGGGCTGGATGTTATTGGCGAGTATCTTACTGAGATCAACGTCACCAGCCCAACCTGTATCCGGGAAATAACTGCGGGTAGTCAAATTCCGATCGCCAAACAACTAATGGATGTCATCGCGCAGCAATTGGCTTGATTTTCTAAACATTGAATTTTTAAATCATGAAACAAACAAACAATTTATCGAGAATGTTAAAACCTGCTATCTGGCGTTTTTTTATGCCTTTTTTAATACTCCTTTTTGTCAGTAGCTGTCAGCAAAAAGAATCATTCCAGCAGTTTAAAATTCGTGTTCTAGCCTTTGGTACATGGGTAGACGTTACCCTCTATGACAAAGATCTGTCGAGGTTCCCAAACTTACAAACGTCCATTGAAGATTCCTTGATAAAAATGCACAAACATTGGCATGCCTGGCAACCCAGTGAAATAACACGAATAAATGATGCCTTTGCCGTTGGAAAAACCATCACCATAACCCAGCAAATGTCGACTATATTGACCCTGGGTCAAGAATTGGCACAAAACAGTCGTGGTTATTTTCAACCTGCCATTGGTAAACTCATCTCGCTATGGGGATTTCAACGAGATGACCCTTTCAATAATGACAGCATTCCAGATAAATCTGCCATTGTACAGATCATCAAGTCCCAGCCAGCAATGTCACAGATTAATATCAGCAACCTACAAATATCATCCAGTAATTCTCAGGTTAAGCTGGATCTCGGGGGATTTGGCAAAGGTTTTGGGCTGGATTTACTCAAACAACAGTTATTAAAACGAGGCATTTCCCGGATGATGCTCAATGCAGGAGGAGACATCGTCACGTATGGCAAGGCTGGCTCACGACCTTGGGTGGTTGGCATAAAAAATCCTTTTGCGGATGATGCCTTGGCAACGCTTAAACTGAGCAACAATGAGACCGTTTTCACTTCAGGCAATTACGAACGTGGTTTTATTATTAATGGTATTTCATACCACCATATCATCAATCCATTTACTGGATATCCCAGCAGAGGCACTGCCTCTGCAACTGTCATTGGAAAAAATGGCGCCTGGTCAGATGCTGCAGCGACGACTATGCTTATAGCCAGCGTCCCGGAAGCATTTGAGATAGCACCTAAAATGGGCGTAACTAATTTACTGCTGATCACTGATGATGGGCAATATCACCTGGATCAAGGTATGTTGGACAAACTGACTTTTATACAAAGTAATACAAAAAACATACATATTCATAAATTTGGTAAAGCAAAATGATATATTTCAAATTTTTGTCAGCTCTTTTGAGAAAATAAATTTTGCAAGCATATGCTGAAATAATAGAGAAGCCGCACATTAGTGAAAAAGATCGCCTGGGCTTTACCATATTCCTCGCACTCATTTTTCATCTCATCGTCATCCTGGGTATAGGCTTTGTCCCGGAAGATGAGCGCTCAACCCGTCCAAACACCTTAAATGTCGTTTTAGCCAGAAATCCTGCCACCGACAGACCGGATAAAGCAGATTTTATTGGTCAAGCAAATCAGTTGTCTTCTGGAAGCAGTGACAAAGTTGTTACGGCCGCAACACCTATTCTAGCACCCTTCCCGTCGCAACAGATTGCGGCCACCGCCAATCAATCCATACCACAACAACAGTCCAGCCAGGCATCACAACAAATGCTCAGCAGCAACAATTCCAAGAAAAAAACATCGCTGGCCAAGCCAACACCATCAGAATTTAAAAAAGGTCAGCAAGCCCCTGCAAACAATCTTTCTACCCGAGCTATGGCCATTGCCAGTCTGCAGGCCGAACTTGATACTGCTCGCCGAGCGGAGTCAAGAGATAACCGCCGGCGTATCGTCTCTGCGGCCATACATAAGGCATCTGACGCACTTTACCTCGATTCATGGCAGCGTAAAATTGAAAAAATTGGCAATCTTAATTATCCAGCAACCGCCAGGGCGCAAAATATCTATGGTACTTTAAGAGTCAAAGTCGCTATTCGCTTCGATGGTTCTATAGAAAAAATTACTATTCTACAATCCTCAGGCAAGAAAATCCTCGATGACGCCGCCAGAAGAATTGTGCGTCTTGCAGCACCGTTCAGTCCGCTGCCGCCACAGATAAGAAAAACCACCGATGTGCTGGAGATTATACGTACCTGGTCATTCTCTCCGAATAACCAATTATCAACTCAATAGGTTTTTTTGACGGCTCCCAGTAAGAGTAATCATAAAGCTAAAGACTTCATTTTGCTGGTTTAAGAACGCGTCTATTTTGCAGTTTTTCAACTTGATGGCTTGTTTTTATTTGTTAAGGCCGCATACTAACCTTATGATCAAACAAACTTTATTGACCAATCAATTTCTTATCGCCATGCCGGATTTGTCCGATCCGAATTTTGCCCATTCCGTCACTCTGATTTGTGAACACAATGAGCATGGTGCGATGGGCGTTATTATTAATCAGCCACTGGCACTACAAGTCTCTGAAATACTCCAACATCTGGATATCAAATTAGGTCATAATTTCAATGATCATGCGGTCTTTGCCGGCGGCCCGGTACATACTGAAGTCGGGCTCATTCTGCATCCGCCTCAAGGGCAATGGGAATCCAGCATTCGCTTAAGTGATGAAATTTGTATCACCAGTTCCAAGGATATTCTACAGGCTATTAGTCAGGGAGAAGGACCAGAAAAAGTCAATCTTGTGCTTGGCTTTGCCGGGTGGGGCCCAGGCCAGCTAGAACGCGAACTGGTTGATAATGCCTGGCTTACCGCGCCAGCCGATGCGGACATCTTGTTTGATACGCCAAATGAAAAACGTTGGACTCATGCGGTAAAATCCATTGGTATTGACTTAGCGCACCTCTCGGTGCAAACCGGACATGCTTGATGGTTCAATCTGAGTCTGTCATTAATCCGCTGCTAAAAAAAAGTTGGCAAAGATTTATAGCCATCGATTTTGGTACGACAAAAATGGGCGTCGCAACCGGTCAGCTAATTACGCAAACCGCACAACCTTTAGCACCATTAAAAGCCCAATCAGGCAAACCTGACTGGGCCATTGTTTCAAGTTTGTTTTCACAATGGCAACCGGACGCTATTGTTGTTGGCATGCCGCTTAACATGGATGGGTCGTTGCAAGCACTTTCTTTAAAAGCCAAAAAATTTGCCAATCGCATTCATGGCCGCTTTGGACTGCCGGTATTGTTGCAAGATGAGAGATTAACAACAGTGGATGCACGCGCTGAAATCTTTCATCGAGAAGGTTTTAAAGGTATCCAGCAGCGATCCATTGACAGTTTAGCCGCCTGTTTAATTCTGGAATCCTGGTTTCAACAGAACGTGTCCTGATAAGATCGCACTCACCCCCACAATCGTAATTTTTACAGTTTTCTGGTGCCTTCTAAAGTCATGCCATTAATGGATTCATCGATAAAACTTTGTTTATCTCCCTGCTGATCAAGTTTGATCATCAACCTTAAATCATTGGCGGCATCCGCATGGTGTAACGCAGCTTCATAAGTGATTTCACCATCTTTGAACAACTTAAAAAGAGCCTGATCGAAAGTCTGCATTCCCAGCTCAGAAGACTTCATCATCAGATCCTTTAATAAATGAAATTCTCCTTTACGGATATGATCCGACATCAACGGTGTATTGATTAACACTTCTACAGCTGGTCTTCTTCCCGCATTATCCGGAGTGGAAATTAACTGCTGCGCTACCACTGCTTTCAGGTTCAGTGATAAATCCAATTGCAATTGATCGTGCCGGTCTGCTGGGAAGAAATGCATGATCCTGTCCAGAGCCTGGTTGGCGTTGTTTGCATGCAGCGTACATAAACACAGGTGCCCCGTTTCAGCAAATGCGACTGCATATTCCATGGTTTCACGCGCTCTTACTTCGCCAATCATGATAACATTCGGGGCTTGTCTCAGGGTGTTTTTTAAAGCGATTTCATAGCTATCCGTATCAATTCCGACTTCTCGCTGACTGACGATACACTTGTCATGCTGGTGGATAAATTCAATCGGATCTTCAATACTGATGATATGACCTGCAGAATTTCTATTGCGATAACCGATCATCGCCGCCAGTGAAGTTGATTTACCCGAACCGGTACCACCAACAAATATCACCAAACCGCGGTTGGTCATGGCTAGCTGTTTTAAGGTATCTGGAAGGTGTAGCTCTTCAAAACCTGGGATGCGCGTTTCAATACGCCGCAATACCATACCAATTTGGTTTCGTTGCTGGTATGCACTCACCCGGAAACGTCCGATACCTGAAGCACTGATGGCAAAGTTACACTCGTGTGTTCTGGCAAAATCCCGACGCTGTTCTTCGTTCATAATGCTGAGAACAACTTCCCGTGATTTTTCCGGAGAAAGCGCTCTTTGCCCTACGGGCAAAACCCGACCATTTATTTTAAGACTGGGTGGCACACCGGCAGTAATGAACAGATCCGAGGCTCTTTTACTGACCATTAATTTTAATAAACCTTCAAAATCCATGACTAAACCTTATCTTTCCTCAAAAACATTGATTTATAAACACTGTTCACAGCTAGAATGCGTCTTTATCTTTTGCCTGTTCTTTGGCGATCTGACGCGTAATCATGCCTTTACTCACCAAATCTTTCAGGCATTGATCAAGTGTTTGCATGCCTATACCCAAACCGGTTTGAATGGACGAGTACATCTGCGCCACTTTATCCTCTCTGATCAAATTTCTGATAGCAGGCGTACCAATCATGATTTCATGTGCGGCAATACGTCCACCACCATTCTTTTTTAATAATGTTTGCGCGATTACCGACTGTAAAGATTCTGACAACATTGATCGGACCATCCCTTTTTCTGCAGCAGGAAATACATCAATAATCCGGTCAATGGTTTTTGCCGCAGAGGTGGTATGTAAGGTGCCGAACACCAAGTGTCCCGTTTCAGCAGCTGTTAACGCCAAGCGAATTGTTTCCAAATCTCGTAATTCACCTACCAGAATAACGTCAGGGTCTTCCCGTAATGCAGAGCGTAAGGCTTCATTGAAACCCAACGTATCACGGTGCACTTCTCGCTGATTTATTAAGCATTTTTTGCTTTCATGTACAAATTCAATCGGATCTTCAATGGTGAGGATATGGTCATATTTATTATCATTAACATAATCAACCATAGCCGCAAGGGTGGTGCTTTTACCCGATCCTGTGGGTCCGGTGACTAAAACCAATCCACGAGGTTTCAACGAAAGCTCTTTAAAAATTGCCGGTGCATTCAGCTCTTCCAAGGTAAGCACCTGAGAAGGAATGGTACGAAATACCGCACTCGCCCCTCTATTTTGGTTGAAAGCATTGACACGGAATCTTGCAATACCAGGTAATTCAAAAGAAAAATCTGTTTCCAGAAATTCTTCAAAATCCTTTCGCTGTTTGTCGTTCATAATGTCATAGACCAGGCTATGTACCGTTTTATGATCGAGTTGCGGCAAATTAATTCGCCTGACGTCTCCATCTACTCTGATCATGGGAGGCAACCCTGCTGAAATATGTAGATCTGATGCTTTATTTTTCACACTGAAAGCGAGTAATTCAGTGATATCCATATAAATCCCTCATTTTCTCTAATTTCTTTTACCTCTAACAGAGTAGCAGGTTATTATAACAGATGTGAAAAACTCTAAAAAAATATCCATAAAATGACAATACCATCGCGTTGGCAAAAAATATCTAAATCTATCGAAAATTTATCCCAAAGTACCCCTGTGACGCCAATTGCTGTCAGCAAATATCATTCACTCGATTCGATGCAACAGGCCTATGGTGCAGGCGCGCGTCATTTTGCAGAAAGTTATCTACAAGAAGCCTTGCCAAAAATTGCTGCTTTACAAAATATTTCTGATATCACCTGGCACTTTATTGGCCCTATACAGTCGAATAAAACAGCCAATATTGCCAAATTTTTTCAATGGGTACAAAGTGTATCCAGAGTGAAAATTGCCCAACGTTTGAACGATCAAAGACCAGCAGCATTAACGCCTTTGAACGTATTAATTCAAATAAATATTTCTGCTGATACCAATAAATCGGGCTTACAGCCAGCAGCGGTTGAGACGTTGGCGATTTTAATAGAGAATTTACCTCGATTGTGTTTACGTGGAATAATGTGTATACCTGAAAACAAGAATAAACCGAAAGATTTAGTCGCTGATTTTAAAAAAATGATGCAAATCTACAAATTTTTGCAATGTCATTTTTCTCATATTGATACCTTGTCTATGGGTATGAGCAATGACTATCAAATTGCTATTGCCAACGGCGCAAATATGGTCCGCATAGGTACAGCGTTGTTTGGTAGCAGAAAATAGCACTCACTTTTTCAGGCTTCGCTTGCAAAAAATGATAAGCAAAGCTTTAAAACACAGGAAAAATAATGAAGCACTTACCCACCTCCCAGCTTAAAGTCGGCTTTATTGGTTCTGGAAACATGGCCCAGAGTATGGGCATCGGACTACTCCAACAAGGATTTAAGATATCCCAATTAATGTTTTCCAGCCCGTCCAGAGGCAACCATCCGCTGTTAAATGATAATAAAATGACCTGTACTAAAGAAAATCGACTGTTAGTACAATCTTCCGATGTTATTATCCTGGCGACTAAACCACAACAAATTACCCAGGCGCTAGACAATTTGAAGCAGGAATTTATCGGTAAATGCCTGATCTCAATTGCTGCGGGCATTACCACTGACAAGCTGCAAAAGATGGTTGCTAACGATTGTGCCGTCATCCGCGCCATGCCAAATACCCCCGCCCTGATTGGTGAAGGGATGAGTGGAATCTATGCCAACAAAACCGCACGCGAGAACTACGGCCATATCGTCGAAAAAATATTCTCAGCCATCGGTGAATGGGTTTGGATAGATGATGAAAAACTGATGGATGTAGTTACCGCCATTTCGGGAAGTGGTCCTGCATATTTTTTTCATCTGCTTGAAGCGTTGGTATTTGCTGCAAAAAAACAGGGGCTAGACGAAGACATTGCTTTAAAACTTTCCATTCAGACGATGAAAGGTGCAGCTGCGCTATTGAAAAATAGGATGCGCACCCCCACTGAACTAAAAACTGCGGTAACCTCACCCGCTGGAACGACAGCGGCGGCACTCGAATCCCTGCACCAGGATAATTTTATGCAGGTGATAAACAATGCAGTGAATGCAGCAACCCAGCGAGGTCGGCAACTTGCCGCTCAAAATGAGTCGCCATGTTGACTTTATTGTCATTTATCTCAAGGGTTCAACACACTATAATTATTCGCCATTTCTATAAAATAAAGGTAAAAATATGGCCATACTTAACGACTTTATAGACTTATTGATCAGAATCATGATGTGGGTAGTTTTGTTGCGGTTTTGGCTGCAATGGGCTTTCGCTGATTTTTATAACCCTTTGTCACAAAGTATCGTCAAAATAAGTAATCCTGTTTGCCGACCTTTCCGGAAGTTATTTCCTTCACACAAACGCTATGATTGGGGTTCTCTCGGCGCATTATTTTCTCTCGCTATTCTACGTTGGGTGCTCTACTTTATGATCGTCGGCTTTCAGTTTGCCCAGCTCAACATTATTCTTGAACGCTCACTATTTATGGTCTTAAATGTGGTGATGATGGCATTATTTTTTATGCTAATTATCCGTGCTATCGCCAGCTGGATCTCCTCCAGTGCTTATAACCCTGTCATGGAAGTGGTTACCCAGTTGACTGAACCCCTCTTGGCGCCTATTCGCCGGGTTATTCCACCTGCTGCAGGTCTTGATTTTTCTCCCATGGTGCTATTATTAATTATTTGGTTAATCATGCGAATTCTGGCACAACTTTAAACAGTCAATTCAGCTGTAACCAAAGCCGTTAGTTATCGGAAAAAAGCAATATAATATTTGCCAAAAACCGCTGTCTGAAGATTAAACCGTAGACTTTAATCCAGCTAAATTCATTGATTTCGGCCAGTTTTTAATTTCTCTGCTATAATTAACGGTCCATGCTGTAGATTTAAATCTTGGGAAAATTTTTATGCATTCGAATGGACTTGACCAACAGGTTGAGCAGTTTGCGGAATGGCGCAACAACCTCACCAGACACTTGAAACAACTCCGCCTGTGGTTACGGCGTAATCATATGTTCAGTCCTGACGCTGATATTCGCATACATCATGTCCTTGAAGCACTCAACGAAGACTATTTAACTGTCGCCTTTACCGGTGAATTTTCTCGTGGTAAAACCGAGCTCATCAATGCCTTATTTTTCTCCGATTTTGGTCAACGCGTTCTACCCTCTGAAGCTGGGCGCACCACCATGTGTCCGACCGAATTATTTTTCGACCGAGACAGTGGAGAGACATACCTGCGTCTGCTTCCCATTCACACGCGGGAAATGCAGTCCTCTCTTGAAAGCCTCCGAACGCAAAGGGAAGTCTGGCATGAAATACCGTTGGTGACCGATTCTGCCGGCGAAATGAGCCGAGCATTTGCGGTAATCACCGAAACCATTAAAGTTTCCGAAGCTGAAGCCGTCCAGCTTGGTTTTTCTTCACAACACTTTTCAGAAAAAGACCAACATGGTCGAGTTTCTATACCCAAGTGGCGTCATGCACTCATTAGTATCCCACATCCTTTATTAAAAAAAGGCTTGAAAATACTCGATACCCCGGGATTAAATGCCTTAGGCAGTGAACCCGAACTTACCTTGAACCTGTTACCACAGTCACAAGCCATTATTTTCATTCTAGCTGCAGATGCCGGTGTCACCGCCAGCGACATGCAGATCTGGGAAGAATATGTGCGGCCTATCCAAAACAAACCCCATGTTGGCTTATTCGCCATTTTAAATAAAATTGACATACTGTGGGATGAACTCTCTGATAGACACCATTTTGACGAGAGTTTAAATCAGGTTCGTCAACTCACTGCAAGACAGTTAAATTTGCCTGAAGACTGTATTTTACCGGTATCTGCCCGCAAAGGCCTGGTAGCCAGAATTCAATCCGATGCCGCCTTGCTTGCCGATAGCCGTTTATGTGAACTTGAAAAAGTACTTTCCGAAACACTACTGGAAAATAAAAGGGATATTTATTGGGAACACTTGATGCGTGATGCCATCACCTTAATCGAGGATGGCAAAGAAAACCTCATGGAGCAAAGAAATCAGCTTGAACAACAATATAGCCAATTGCAAAAGTTAAGCACACAAAACGCCTCAAACCTTCAAGAGCTTATCACCCAAGTTGCCGCAGAAAGAACCGATTTGAACCACCAAATACACACCCTGCGCCCGAGTCGAAGGTTATTAGATCGTCAAGCTCGGGTGTTAATCGATGCTTTGGGGCCAAGGCAACTTGAACGACTCATTATTTTGACTCGCCAAAAATTAATTACCGCAAGAACATCCATTGGCCTATTCAAAGCGATGAAACAGTTTATTCGCGATGTTAAAGCAATGTTTGATGAATTTTGCCGTGAAGCCGAACTTGCCAATAAAATGGCTGAAGCCATTTACCTGAAATATGAAAAAACACATGGTGTGGAATTTATGGCGCCACGCTTGTTGGAAGCTAAAAAATCGCGTCTTGATCTATTGGATTTATTAAAGCAGGGGCAGCGAATGGATCAACAATTTGGTTCATTGCTCACAGAACAAAGTACGCTGGTTAGACGTTTTTTTACGACCCAGGTAACCCAGGTAGCGGTTTATCTCAGTCAGGTCAGAAAAATAGTCACAGAGTGGAATCGACGCTTAATGTATCCATTGGAACAGCAAATCTTTAGTCGCCGTCGATTACTGGATGAGCATTTCCAACAACTCCACAATATCCAACAACTCAAAGCAACCACCGGCGGCAGAATGAAAGCGTTGGAAACTTTGACCATTGAGATTGACGATGAACTCGCCAGCGCCAATAAAACCCTGGCAGCTCTACACACATCGCCAAAAAACTATTCCTCCAATGTCGTTAAAATTTCCACTTCCCGCTAACCACTCTCAGCAAATATACTGACGTTTAGCTGCGCTTGGGCCAAAAACTGATTTTTAATGTTTACTTTTCTATCCAGCAGTTGCATAGTTGAAGGAGTTTCCGAGAAATAACGTAATAAATAGAATATCTGCTTGTCTAATGTTCCGCTGGAAGTGATTTGAACACTTTGAATTTATGGAGAATTTTCATGAAATCTATTAATTATCTATTGGTCATAT
>CAZKUH010000003.1:0-21966 GCA_964555895.1 uncultured Enterobacterales bacterium | reverse complement strand
GGGAAACCGGTATACATACATGAGTTTTTATACCCCTTAATGCAAGGATATGACTCGGTGGCATTAAAAGCCGACATTGAACTGGGTGGTACCGATCAAAAATTTAACCTGCTGGTTGGACGAGATCTACAAAAGGCCTATGGACAAGCAGCGCAACAAATTTTGACCATGCCTATTCTTGAAGGTTTGGATGGGGTGAAAAAAATGTCAAAATCTTTAGGCAATTATGTCGGTATTAATGATGCGCCGGATGACATGTTCGGTAAAATAATGTCAATCTCTGATGAATTGATGTGGCGTTATTTTGAGTTGTTGAGCTTTAAAGCCACTGCGCAAATTGATGAATTTAAGGCGGAAGTGGTGGCGGGCAAGAATCCTCGTGATGTAAAATTTGAACTTTGTAAAGAAATCGTCAGCCGTTTTCATGACACCGCAGCAGCCGAAAAAGCACAACAAAACTTCATCGCCCGTTTTCAAAAAGGTGCTATGCCAGAAGATATTGTGGAAGTGTTAATAAATGCAAATGAGGCAGGCGTGCTGCCACTGGCAAATTTATTAAAACAGGCCCAACTAGTCAGTTCAACTTCTGATGCCATGAGAATGGTAAAACAAGGTGCTGTAAAAATTGATGGCGAGAAAGTCGCTGATGCCAGGTTGGAAATCAACAAAGGAAGTGAAGCTATTTTCCAGGTAGGTAAAAGAAAATTTGCTAAAGTAAAAGTTGTTTAATCAAGGACTGAGCAGGAAATAATAAATCGCTTCAAAAAATATTAGCGGCTGGCTTTAACCGCTGATTACAAAATCGAGGTATCAATTGAAAAATTTAAAAGGTGATATTTTTGGAGGCTTAACAGCGGCTGTTGTCGCCTTGCCTTTGGCGCTGGCTTTTGGTGTGGCATCGGGTGTTGGTCCAATTTCCGGCTTGTATGGGGCTATTGTTATCGGCATGTTTGCCGCAATATTTGGCGGTACACCGACTCAAATCTCTGGACCTACCGGACCAATGACTGTAGTCATGGCCAGTATTGTAACTTTCTTTTTGACCAAGTACCCAGAGACGGGTTTAGCCTTGGCATTTACCACCGTAATGTTGGGTGGTATATTTCAATTGTTACTGGGTTATTTTAAATTGGGCCGATTTATTAATTTAGTACCTTACACGGTAATTTCGGGTTTTATGACAGGCATTGGTTTGATAATAATTTTATTGCAAATTGTGCCCTTTGTTGGTAGTCCTTTTGCCAGTCATAGTCCGTTAGCAGTAATACAGCATATTCCAGAAATTTTTTCAGCATACGATATTCATGTTCTCTATTTGGGACTGCCACTATTAGTGGTTATTTTTCTGTGGCCAGCAAAATTAAACAGGTATATTCCATCCCCTTTATTTATTTTGGTCGTGGGTACACTGGCGTCTATATGGTTTTTTTCAAATTCGACTATTCCACGTTTGGGTGATATTCCACAAGGTTTTCCCAAATTGCATCTGCCAGTTTTAAAATTTGCAATGTTAGCTGACATGTTAAAATTTGGTGCGGTACTCGGTGTGCTTGGTTCTATTGATTCTCTGCTGACTTCACTGGTGGCGGATAGCATGACGCATACCGAACATGAATCGAACAAAGAATTAATTGGTCAAGGTATTGGTAATATTTTAGCGGGTGTTTTTGGTGGTCTACCTGGGGCTGGTGCCACTATGAGAACAGTCGTTAATGTAAGGGCAGGTGGCACAACTCGTTTATCTGGTGTAATACATTCATTGACTTTAATTGTCCTGGTTACTATCGGTGGCTCTTTGGTTGGCTTGGTTCCAGAGGTTGTTCTGGCGACTATTTTATTGAAAGTTGGTGTAGATATTATTGATTGGGATTTTTTAAGACGCCTTAGCCACGCACCGAAATCAAGTATTTCTATTACTTTAACGGTTATTATTCTCACCGTATTTGTTGATCTTATTACTGCAGTTGGTGTTGGTATTATTATCGCTAGCCTTTATACCGTCAATCGTTTAACCATCCAACAACTTGATGCGGTTGAATCTATCACTGGAAATACTTTAGGTACGCACCTCTCTGCTGAGGAACAGGAATTGTTAGGTAAAAGTCTGGGTGATGTGATGATCTATGCACTCAGAGGCCCTTTCAGTTTTGGCGCGGCTCGAGATTTATCGAAAAAGTTATCAGTGACACAAGATTTTAAAGCGTTAATTTTAGATATGACAGAAGTGACATTTATTGATACTAGCATGTCTTTAGCGATAGAAGAGATTATTCGGAGTAATCGTGATGCGGGCAGAATCGTACTGTTAATCAGCGAACATGAAAAAGTGAATAATATGTTGCAACGTCTTGAGGTTATGAGCTTTCTTGGAGAGCATAAACTGGTTAAAAATCGCCATGATGCTATCTTGAAAGCCAAACAATTAATGGATGAAAGAAGCGTTTAACAAACCTCCAGTTTGACCCAAAAATATTTTTGTAAGCCGGGTTCAGGATTCTATCTGGCCAGGAAAAGTCCACCTAACACCGCATTCCTTTTTGCACCAGTCACTTCTTTGAGTTTGCAGGGTAGCTTGTTTAGACGGAGCATGGCAAGCCAGGCGAAGGCAGCGGCTTCCATAAAATCGCCATCAAAGCCAATTTCCCCAGTAAATTTTAATGGGTTTTTGAGATGAAAATTTATTCTTTCTATCAAATATTTATTGTGAGAGCCGCCACCGCAGATATAAGTTTGTACGGTTGAACTGACAACATTTACAGCTTCACTGATTAATACAGCGGTTAATTCAACTAGTGTCGCTTGGACATCTTCTGGTAATAATATCGGGTCATGTTTTAGGTATTTCTTCAACCAGTCAAGGTTAAAGTATTCCGGGCCGGTACTTTTTGGCGGCGGTTGCTGAAAGTATTCATCCATTAATATATCTTTTAATAAGGCAATGTGAGGCGTTCCTTTTCTCCCCCAGTTACCCTCGTAGTCATAAGTACCCGAATGATGATTTTGGTACCAATTATCCAGCAAAGTATTGCCGGGGCCGATATCATAACCTGGATGTTGGGTTTTGCTATTTACCCAGCTTATATTGGCGATCCCGCCGATATTAATAATGGCGACAGTGTGAGCAATTTCTGAAAAAATATGTTGGTGAAAAGCCGGAACCAAAGGCGCACCTTGGCCACCTAACGCAATATCTTTTTGACGAAAATTAGCCGTAACGTCTATGTCCGTTAACGCGGCCAATAGGGACGGATCTAAAAGTTGTAAAGAATAACCATGGCAACTTGTTGTTGCCGGGATGTGTTTAATGGTCTGACCGTGGGCACCTATAGCAGAAATATCTTCACTTGAAACCTCATGTTTTTCACATAATTTTTTTGTGCTTACTGCATAACAATGTGTTATTTCATTTTCTATTTCAGCCAATTGTGCAATTTCAATATTTCCGCTAACGCTAATTGACTTGATTTTTCTTTGTAGTGCCATTGGGAAAGGAAGGAAATAATGCTCAAGCATTTGAAACTTATGCTTTAAGGCCGTGCTTGTGTTAGCAAATGAAACAAGTGCAGCGTCAACCCCATCCAGACTGGTGCCGGACATCAAGCCGATATAAAGCATTTTAGCAGGTCTAATCATAGTTGCATGTTGACATTAATGGAGAGAATTTGTCAATAAAAAGTCAATGACTTACAAATAGATTTGATGATCCGTTGGCGAACGGATTGTATCAACAGAATATAGAATAAATCTCTAGTGCAATTTAAATGGATCTATGATCAGGTTACAATAACTTGGACACTCAATATCATATAAATACCATTGAAATTGAGGCGGCAAATAGGCCCTGATCGTAGGGGCTGTGTCTGAGTGATGCTCTTAAAATCTTGTTAAAGCAACCAAAAAATTGCTCTCTTATCCATTCTTGAATTCAACATGATGGGTGTAAAACTTCACCTTTCTTCAGTTTTAAGCTTTGAATTTTTTCAACGGCTTGAAAAAATTTAATGGGGGGCTGTTTTAGCTGGAAATACGCTGGTAGCTGTAGTCGATTTCTGTGAGTTCTGTCTTTCGAGCTGGGCGAAATAAATTCTGTCTTCAAGGTTTAAACGTGAAACCAAAGTTTTTGTAGAGGCTAAAAATAACTTCTTATGTTTTTTATCTATGGGTCTGGCTTGTGGTAATTGCACCGTGCGGGGATTTCTGTGGACACCATTTACCCGAAATTCATAATGTAAATGTGGCGCTTCAGCCAATCCGGTCATACCAACGTAACCAATGGTTTGTCCTTGCTTTACCCGTTGACCATAGCGTACTTTTCGTTTGGAAAAATGTAAATACTTGGTGACATACTTTTCACCATGTTTGATAAAAACGTAATTCCCATTGTATTTGCTGTATCCTGAACGGATCACTTTACCATCCCCTGCGGCGTAAACAGGAGTGCCTCTTGGTGCGCGATAGTCGATACCACGATGAGGTTTTACTCGTTTTAATATCGGATGGAATCGTCTTCGTTGAAAACCAGAGCTAATATATTTAAAATTTAACGGCGCTCGCAAGAAGGCTTTACGCATACTGAAACCGTCTGGCGTGAAATAATTTCGATTTCCCTTGTTATCTACAAATTGAACGGCTCTATAACTTTTTCCCTGGTTGACAAATTCAGCAGCGACAATGACACCGTTGCCGAGGAAATTACCGCCAGCAAATCTTTTTTCATAGACGACCGTAAAACGATCGCCTTTGCGAATATCCAGCACGAAATCAATATCCCATCCAAAAATACCAGCGAGTTGCATAATGAGATTATCAGTCAGACCGGCATTTTTAGCAGAAAGGAAGAGTGAATCTTTGATAATGCCGTTTACACTGACCAATTCAGTTTCAACTTTCAACTGGTCGGTACTACTTTTATAACCGGTAGTTGTTTTATCAATGATGAGGGTATCGGTTTCGTCTAATGGGAAACGGATTTGAACCAATTCATGCTGGCTATTTTTGATGAATTGAATTTCTGTACCTGGCATCATTTTAGTTAAAGCTTTAACCGGTTTGCCTAACTTCATAATATTTTGTAAATCTTTGGCTGGAATAGACTGCTTTTGAAAAATTCGAGCCAGACTGTCACCTGTTTGAATGGTCACAGTGGTGAGGGAATTTGGATTTTTATCCAAGGTGGTGTCGTTGTCGGTATTAGCGTTTAATGAAAGTGCTAATGATCTTCTGGGATAATTTCCTGAATTATCATTGGCGATTCCGATGGGGGCGTTGTGGTTTAGAATATTGGTGCCAGCGTCGTCTATGGGTTTTGAGCTTTGCAAGGGTATATTCGTTCTGGATTGTTTTCGACTAGTTAGATTGGCTTGAGCCAGTGTGGTGATTGGTTGAACTTGATCAATGGTCTGAGAAGTTTTGGATTCTGGTAGCACAGCCGAATTTAGCGAAAAAATAATGAAGATAATAACAACGATCAAAGTTAAAAAAAACCAGTAGATTTTTGCTGGCGAACGCTTTTTTATTAGTTGGCCTGATTGACGTATGGATTGTGGTTTATAATCGTTGCGGAGCATAATTACAGCATTGAGAGAGGTATAGTGTCAATGTTAGACAAATTTTGGACCGAATTCAATGACGAATGTAAGAACAACAAGCGATAAAATGTTGCCGCCCCGGCCACTTAAGCAACAAAGGTCCAGTTTAAAGCGCAGTAAATACCAATATAATTGCGTATTATTCTGTCAAAAGCCAGCGTTTGGCATGTACAAGGTCGGTGAACAATCGGCCATTGGAAATGCCTCTGCTACGCAGTACCGTTTCAATCAAGTTAAGGGTCTTATGTGCTTCAGGATTGGTTTCAACCCAGGCAACTTTATATTGATTCGTGATGCCGATATCTTTAAATAAATCATAATGTTGGAAGGATTCTATGATAGAAAATGCATTGTTTGAGCTGGCCATGCCCAAAACTTTAAAACATTGCGATTCAATACAAAGATGCACAATTTTCTCCCATAATTGTCTGGCTTGTTCTGGGTGTTTTTCTCCCTCTGAGAGCGCAAGAATATACTGGCCTTCAAATGTAACTTGTTGTTTATTCATTGCAAGATAACTCAGTGGGGTGGTTGTCCAATAATACGGCAATAATACTTGGTTACCCCGAGTTTTTGAATAGGCAAAGCATGTAGTTCAACTATGTTGTTGGTTTTTACACTAAGCCGTGGCGCTATTCATGGGAGTTTACCAAGGTCCACATTTTTTGACTCAGGCTGTTAAGAGACTCCCGCTCGGGATGTATCAGCCATTTCACCACTTCCTGCGAAATATCAGGATAAGGTTGCGCCTCAATGGAAGGTGAAAGCAGCCAGTTATTCAGTCCGTCGAAAGAAAATGCATCAATTATGGTCGCTCTTTGAAGCGCGGCTAAAGCCAGCGCATTTGATTGCTGTTCCATTTGTTTGGCCAGTGGCAGTAACAAGAGTTTTTGACCCAGGTGAATGGCTTCGCTGGGTAATTCAAATCCGGCGCCACTAATAACGCCATCACAAACACCTTGCAGTTTTTGAAAATTGTTTCTGGAGAATTTGTAAAGGGTAATATGTTCATGTCCAGTCTGATTGTTGCTACCATGGAAGATATGAAATTTATATTGTGGAAATGGTGCAAACCAGTCGATCAGTTTTTGCGCACTGACAAAGGGATAATAAACCAAAATTTCCTTGGTCGAAAACTCTGTCCTGCATATTGAAGTATCAATAATCGGCGGGAGCAAACTTTGGTTGAAATCATTCCAGTGTAATCCAATAGCGGTATGTACCGGGGCAAAATATTTTAATAATAACCGTCCGATAAGACTGCCGTCTGCCTGAGGAATATTTTTAGTAAAAGCGGCCTGGTGGGATAGACCAATAGTTTTCAATCCTCTTAATTTTGCAGCCCAGGCAGAGACGGGTTCAAAATCACTGATGATGACATCGTACCCCTTTAGACGAATAGCAAATAATGAGCGGATATATTTCCACAGGTTATTTTTTAACAGGGTTTGAAGATAATTTATTTTTCCGTTTTTAATAGCAAAAGTAAGGCCAGCATAAACTTTAAAATCAGCAAAAACTTCCATATCAAAAAGTTCATTTTTGGGTCGTCCAGTAAAAATCCAATCCACATTAACCTCGGATTTTTTAAAAGCATTTGCCATTAATCGTGCTCGGGTAATATGCCCGTTACCTGTTGCCTGAACGGCGTAAAGAATTTTCATGATTATTTTTTCATTTAGAGAAGAAGGATAGAAATGAATCCGCAAGAGATCCCCAAAATCATGCCAGCTAAAATATCACCAGGGAAGTGGACACCGAGTAAAATCCTTGAAAACCCTATTAAAAGAGCCCATGTGACGAATAATAGAGATAAAAAAGGAAAATACAGAGAGAGGATTGTCGCCATGACAAATGCAGCGGCAGTATGCCCAGAAGGAAAACTGAATTCGTCTGATGGAATGATTTTGGCTACAAAACCATGAATATAATTTTGGGGTCTATTTCTTTTGAATTTCTTTTTCAAAAAGGAATATAAAGGTAATTCTATGGAGAAAGCCAAGATGCTGCTGGTAAAAAAGCTCATGTATTCATTTTTGTTGTACGCTAATAATGCACCAGCAATAAGTGCATAAAGCCAGCCATCTCCCGTTTTTGAGATTAAACGAATAATAAAACCGTATCGACGTGCAAAATCTTTTTCTTGAAACCAAAGAAAAGCATGGGTGTCGAACTGTTGAAATTGTCTTTTAACCAATGACATAGCAATCACCTGATAGGGAGATATTTTTGCAGAAACTTAGGATTTTCTTTATCATATGTCCACAGTATAAAGATGATGTATGACCGAAATATGAAGAACTGGTTAAGGAAATATGACAAAAGAGGTTGCTTGAACTTACTCAAGAAAAAATATTCCATGCCATTACTGTCCCGTTAACTGTTTTGGTTTCACTCCAAGGGTATATTGCAGCTAGCTGTATTGGTATTTAATCTTTTATTAGACATGTAAACAAGACTACTGGTATTTTGTCATCCTGACTGGAGCGTAGCGGATTGGAAGGATCTTAATAGCCATACCATGCGGGATTCAAGATATTTTCATTCCGTTAGGTTCCAGAGAAGATAACAGTGTTAAGTTAACGAGACAGTAGTGATTCCATGCATAAAATTATTTCAATAGAAACTCGTGGACAAGGATTGTGGGAAATTACCGCACAGGTAAAAAATGCTTTAACAAATATTGTTGGAGATGATGGTTTGTGCAGTTTGTTTGTGCGGCATACCTCTTGTTCTTTAATTATCCAGGAAAACGCAGATCCCAGTGCACAAAGGGACATGGAGCAGTGGATGAACCGTTTGATCCCGGAAAATGATGCACTTTATACGCATACTGCAGAAGGGGCAGATGACATGCCTGCGCACCTCAAATGTATCCTCACACAAACTTCATTGTCCATTCCGGTTATTCAGGGAGAGTTGGTTTTGGGCATCTGGCAAGGTATCTTTTTATGGGAGCACAGACATCAAACCCACAATCGACAAGTGGTACTTCATTATCAATATTAACACCATCACGCTTTAACCTGGTTGTTGATGCTGATTTAAACGACTTTTCTTTTCCAGAACAGCGGTGATTTAATGAGACTTGAGTACTAGTATTAATTGACAATTGCTGGTAATATTCAAACAACTGTTTAAATTCTTCCATATCACCTGGTATTTTAAATGAAGCATAACGCTAGGGAAATCGAGATTAACTTCGACGCTTTATCCACGGAGCATCTTAAAGAAGTTGCGCATAATTTAAGTCATAAAGCGCAGCAACAAGCACATAAAGTAGTCGAGGGCGCATACTCAATTGCTGAAGAAATTGCTAATAGTGTCACCCATGGTATTGGGGCGATATTGAGTATTGCAGCTTTGGTGTTGATGGTGGTTTTGGCTGTGACACAGTCATCCACTATTGCTGTAGTGGCATCTGCTATTTATGGAGCCAGCTTAATTATTCTATTTTTGGCTTCGACGCTTTACCATAGTTACCAAAATCCCGCGCTAAAGAAATCTCTGAAAATTTTTGATCATTGCGCTATTTACTTGCTAATCGCTGGAACTTACACCCCTTTTATGCTTATTAGCCTTCAGGGCGCTTGGGGTTATAGTATGACGGCAGTGATTTGGAGTTTGGCGCTCTTTGGTATAATTTTCAAAATTTTCTACACAGAAAAATTCCCCAAAATCTCTCTTTTCACTTACATATTCATGGGTTGGCTTATCATAGTCGCCAGTACGGAGATGGTTTCGAAAGTACCCACCGGTGGATTGGTATTATTGGCGGTAGGTGGGCTGGTGTATACTCTGGGGACAATTTTTTATGCAGCTGACAACATCCCATATAATCATGCAATATGGCACGGTTTTGTATTAGGTGGTGCCATCAGTCATTTCTTTGCTATCTATTTGTACGTGATCCCAACGGCTTAAAACTATCTTTTCACTAGTTCATTATGTGGTAGTTGAGGTTAATTAGAGCTTACATCCTCAACACAACAGTTAATGGCAGTCTATACTGGAAGGACGAAGAGGAACAATATCATAACCTTAGGCTGTCAGAATTAATGCTGATGACATAGATTATGGAAACTTGAGTTTTATCTGGAGACTGGCCTTGGATAAAGTAAAACTGGATTTAGCACGAAATAATTTATTGCAGACGCTGGTGGCGTTATCTGATGTCATTTTGGGTAAAAGTTTGCAATTAAAGCTCGCCTTGACTTGTCTGTTGGCCAGAGGCCATTTGTTAATAGAAGATTTACCCGGAACAGGTAAAACAACACTCTCACACAGTTTAGCCAGTGCCATGGGATTGGAGTTTCAAAGGATACAATTTACCAGTGATATGTTACCTTCAGATATTCTGGGCACCGCAGTTTTTGAGCGTTCTGCCGAAGCTTTCAAGTTTCATCCCGGACCCATTTTCACCCAGATAGTGCTGGCTGATGAAGTGAACCGCGCCACACCAAAAACGCAGAGTGCTTTATTGGAGGCGATGGAAGAGCGACAGGTGACCATTGATGGAGAGACACGTGCGCTGCCTGAGCCATTTTTTGTCATCGCAACACAAAACCCCAGTCATCAGATTGGTACTTATCCGCTACCTGAATCCCAGCTTGATCGTTTCTTGATGCGTTTAAGTTTGGGTTATCCAAATTTGGATGAAGAAAGAAAATTATTGTTGGGAGGTGACAGAAGAGAAATTGCGCGAATGCTCGATTGTAGTTTACCCAGAGAGCAATTAGTGTTGTTGCAATCAGCGGTTGATAACATTACGGTGAGTCATACCTTGGCGACTTATCTGCTGGATTTGATAACGGCCAGCCGTTCAGAACCTCGGTGTCAACATGGCCTGTCTCCCAGAGCCGGCGTTATGTGTTTAAAAGCAGCACGAGCCTGGGCATTGCTGGAAGGACGAGATTTTGTTATTCCTGAAGATATTCAGGCTGTTTTTGAACATGTGGCGGCACACCGATTGAGTCTGAATGAAAAGGGTGATGGCATAGCAATCGTCAATCAGTGGCTAAATGATACGCCAGTTCCCCTTTAGCAGTGCTTTAAAAAGCTAGTATAATGCGCAACCCCTTTAAAAAAAGATTTCAAAAATGGGTCGATCTACGCATTCCGGCGACCCATGAAATTATTCTTGGGCACCGTCAACTTTTCATTTTTTCCAGCCGTGCGGGATGGATGTTTGTCGCAATTTTAATTCTTATGCTCATCGGGGCGACTAATTACCAAAATAGTTTAGCATTTGCCTTATCATTTTTATTATTTGCCATTGGTCTGTTAACCATTTTAAAAAGTTTCAGTAATCTTGCCGGGCTGCAATTGACCGGATTGGCTTCTCAACCTGTTTTTGCTGGAGAAAAAGCTTCATTCCCTATTGTGGGGTTAAGTAAAAAGGGTAGTTTTAGTGTCGGGTTTGGTTACCAGGGTGTTACACAAATATGGGAAGATTTTCCTGCAGGAGAGAATGTTCAGATATTACTTGATTTCAAAACAGATCGTCGAGGATGGCAGAAAACCAGTAGAATTTATTTACATAGTGAATATCCGTTAGGCATATTACGCTGCTGGAGTTGGTTGGATCTGCAACAAAAAGTATTGGTCTATCCCCAACCCATTGCACCAACGCAATCAAATAATTATCTTGATGGCGAGCAAGATCCCTTGCCAGGAAAAATTCAGCCGGGGGAAGATTATGACGAAAATCGACGTTATCAAAGTGGCGATTCTCCTAAGCATATCGACTGGAAAATTTATGCCAGGCTCAATGAGCTTTATACCAAAAAATTCACGCAACCGCTTGGAAATGAAATTTGGCTGGACTGGGAACAATTCGCCGGAACTGAAAAAGAGTTACGGCTAAGTTATCTTTGCCATTTGGTCTTGGAGGCTGAGAAATCTAATCAACCTTATGGTCTTAAACTACCTCAAACTATTTTAGGGCCAGCTCAAGGAGCGGCACATCAACAACATTGTTTAACTGTATTGGCGACATTCGCTGGAGTTGGAGAGAATGTTGACGATCAAAAGAGTAGCAAGAAAAGTCTGTTTTACTGGATCAAGGTACTTTTTACAAAACAACCTGGGGTTATCAAACATGATAAAAGATAATCTCTATTCATTACAACGACCTGGTCTGGTTCCGTCATTGGTGTTTGCGCAGTTTTTGGTTATTCTTCCTTTGTTTCAGCAAGTTGCTCTGTGGATTTCTATCGCATCATTAAGCGCTATTATCTGGCGTTTGGGAGGCTATTATCGGCAATGGCAGTTACCGAATAAATGGTTGAGATTATTATTGGGGATGGCGGGAGCTGCGGGAATTATTCTTCAGCATAATGCGCTTTTTACCAAAGAAGCCGGATTAAGTTTATTCGTGTTAATGACAAGTTTTCGATTATTGGAATTGTTTAAATATCGCGATGGAATGAACAGCCTTTTTTTAAATTTCTTTTTGCTGTCTGTTGGATTTTTATACAGTCAAACAATGTTGAATGCAGCTTATTCCTTAGTGGTATTACTTTGGTTGTTGATGAGTTTACATGCCTTACAAAAAATAGATGGTATGCAGCAGATAAGATCGGGGTTTGGCAATAGCTTCAAGATATTGCTTATTGCTTTGCCTCTAACCTTGGTAATGTTCCTCTTTTTTCCGAGACTTTCCCAACCACTTTGGCAAATGCCGAACCAGAATTCTGCGACCACAGGTGTTGGCGATAGTATGACCCCAGGTGATATCAGCAGCTTGATTTTAGATGATGAAGTCGCCTTCCGCGTCAAATTTAAGGGCGTAATACCGCCGATCGATAAACTTTATTGGCGCGGGTTGGTTTTGAGTAAATTTGACGGCCTGACTTGGAGCAGAGTGAAAACAAACACTTTAGGTCATCTGAGCACATCCGGGCCATCGGTCTCCTATGAGATAATGCTGGAGCCCCACCAACAACGATGGTTGTTCTATCTTGATATGCCAGTGAGGGGTAAAAATACACCCTATATTCGAGAGCATCCCAACGAACAGTTTACCAATGAAATATCGAGTAAACTGTATCAACGCATGATTTATCAAGGTAAATCTTACATGCGTTATGTTGCTGATGAAACACTGGATGAATCCTTAAGAAAACAATATTTGCAATTACCTAAAACAGGAAATGAACGCACCAGACAATGGGCGATCAAGCTGAGAAAATCAGTGGCATCTGATGCGCAGATGATAAATAAAGTATTACAATATATTCACCAGCAAGATTTTTATTACACTTTGACGCCACCAATTTTGGCGAAAGAAGGTATCGACGATTTTTGGTTTAATACCAAACGCGGTTTTTGTGAACACTATGCCAGTAACCTGACTTTTATTGCCCGCGCTGCTGGTATTCCCGCCCGAGTCGTCATTGGCTACCAAGGTGGTAATAAAAATCCTTTTAATGATGATTTTATTGTCAGGCAATCATCGGCTCATGCCTGGACAGAAATATGGTTGCCAGGAAAAGGTTGGCAAAGAGTTGATCCAACGGCGGCAATTGATCCCTCTCGGGTGGAGCAAGATGCTTCGAGGGGTTATCGCCAAAGAAATTTATTATTTGATGGTAGTGACTTTACTGGATGGTTAGAAGACAATGGTTTACTCTCCCAGGCAAGATTCTTGTGGGATGCTGCAAATAGCAGTTGGCAAAAATGGGTGGTAGAATTTAACCAGCAAAAACAACAAGAACTTTTGGCTTGGGCTGGGATCAAAGATCATTCATGGGAAACTCTATTCAGGATCATGCTGGGCTTTACAGCAATCATTTTAATCATCTGGTTAATAATTGTTTTAAAAACACCCATAAAAAAAGATAAAGTGGTGGAACTGTATAAAAGTTTACTTGATAAATTAGCAAAATTCGGCATGATTAAAGCCGCTAATGAAGGGCCGGAACAGTTTATTCAACGTGTTTCAAGTTATAATTTAGCTTGGGGTGAAGCTAGCAAACCTATTATTGAAACTTATGTAAAATATCGCTATGCACAACTGGGCTATAACGACAAAGAAATACAATTGTTAAGAAAAAGACTAACAGAAATAAAAAAATAAAACCGTATTCTTAAAACTCATATTTTATAGACAAGCGTAAAATTGAGTTACTACTATCATTGTTCAGACCAAAAATAACACCGGCATCCCATTTTAATTGTTTTTGTTTTTCAAAACGATGAACCCCTTGAAATGCCGGACCTACGCCAAGAATATCTGAACCAGCGTAAAACTCAATGGCTGGTTGAAACTCTGGTTTTAAACGATATCGATATTGCAGATTAAATTGAGATTCCCACTCATTAGTGATGTTGTCAGTATTGTTTTGTGGAAGGGCGTTATTGAGCGTTTTCCCATTGCCGTAAAGTACAAACATATTGGCCGTAATACTACTCTTGCCAATTTCAGTTTCTGCAAGAATACCGGTTTTCATAGCCCAGTTATTTTTCTGATGTTGTTTTTCAATTTGGAATAACATACCCCAATCGATATCATATTCACCTTGCTCAGTGAGCATCCAGCGGAAGTCCAATTCGTAAGCCTGTAACACATAGTTATTTTTATTGACTTTTTCTCCTACCAGATAGCCTTGCAAAGTAATTTTCTCAGAAATAGCACGTCCATACCCAATTCTCTGAGATAGCGTGTTATTCTCATTTGGTAAACGATCATTACGTTCGTTGGCAGTATAACGCCATTCAAATTCCTGTGTTAATGGAAGCACATAAGGATGATATATTTTATCGATTATGGGGTCGTCGGCCTTAGCCTCTAAGGTGAATAGAGAGGCAAATAGCATATAAATAATGAAGATAAAATATTTCATGAGTGTACCTGGTGGTGAAGCTTGCTAGACAAATAAATAATTAATATGGGTATAATGAGCCCAATAAAATAAAAAATACTTTGAGAGATAGAGGGCGCGGCCTCGTAGCCGATTAGGGCGTTAAAAAATCTTCCAGCCTCAGAATTATCTAGGAGAAAACCAGAACTATTCCAAAGCGGTTCGGAAGTCGGTAGCCAATCTGCCTGAACCAGTTTCATCGAGAGTTCTGAAAATTGTCGAGCCACCGTGAAAACAAAGGCAAGGTAGGGCAATTTCAACCAGAACGTGAGAAATTTGGAGCGAAGAACATAAAGTAATAACAGGGCCGAACTTAAACTGATGCCTAAACCCAATATTGCACCGATGAAGATTGAGTTGGCAGAACCTCTGGATGACCAAAAACCATTGATATATATTAATAAACTGGATCCATCCAAGGTAATAACCAGCGCGACAGCCAGACTAAATAGCCAGAGGTAGGCTTTTGAAATATTGTTGCTGGTACTATTTAAATTGAGTATTAATTGTGACAATAAAATAATGAAAATGAGAAAATGAAAAAATGCAGTAAGTAATTCAGCGCCTACTCCATCAAATAAGCCACTAAAAAAACTCATTGAATGTGACAAGAGCAAAGCACCAACAATGCCTGCTGTGACTGCTAAAATTTTCCAAGAGTAATTAATAGCAAAAGGCTGTAATAAAGAAGCAGAAATAGTAATTAGAAAAAACGCTGGCAAGGCATTTTTCAGGAAAATAAGCACTGTATTAATTAACATTGGAATTCTCTACGACAATTATTTTACCAACCGCGGTATTCGGATTATATTCCCCAAAAAAATTGTAATCACCTGTTGCTAATGGTCCTAAAAATATAACGCCCTTGCTTTGAGGGAAAATGACCTTTTCACGATTTAAGTCAAAACTATCAAACTGCTCTGGAGTATTATCTTTATTGTCCACAACTAATCTAATTTTAGTATTAGCCGGGATGTTAAGCTCGGTAGGGTAGAAAAGATGGTCCCTAATGACGAGCGTGTAAATTGGACGATCAGCCAACACTGAAGCTGAAAATGACAGCAACATTATTGATTTAATCATCCTGTTAATAGTTTTCTCCCGCATCCGGCATGGATTGATCAATATTGAATGAAATCGTTGTTTTCAATCCTGATTGAAATTGAGAATGAGATAATTTAATTTGTGCATGATGCAGATCTACAATGTGTTGCACGATGGATAAACCCAAACCACAACCAGGAGCGCCTGAACTATGTTGATCGCCGCCAACGCGATAAAATCTCCGAAACACCTGTTCATAGAGTTGCTCGGGAATACCTGTGCCAGAATCTTCGACAATCAATTCAATGGTGTTGTTATTTTGTTTCACACAGACAATAATTTTTCCTCCTTGGGGCGTATATTTACTGGCATTTGAAATTAAATTTTGTAATAAAGATGACAGTGCATAACTATCACCATTAATGAAAATAGAGCTGCCAGCCAGTTCGATTGTTTGATTTTTTTTTGCGATTTCAGGATAGTATTCACTAATGGCATGCTGACATAATTTATATAGATTTAAAATCGCTCTATTGCTGTTAAATTGTTCAGGTGTTGTACGATAGAGGGTTAAAATTTGATCGATGACGTGCGTCATTCTTTCTGCACCCAACTTGAGCTTGTTGAGGCCTTCATGCTCTTCTTTAATTTCTTTTTCCAGATTGTGCATGTTTATCTTTAAAACACTCAATGGCGTACGGAGTTCATGAGCCGCATCCCCAGCAAATCTTTTTTCTCTATCGAATGAAAGTTGAAGGCGATTTAACAAACGATTAATGGTGTTTATTACCATTTGTAATTCACTTGGTGTGTCATCAATTTCAATGGGATTTAAGTTGTCGGCTTTTCTCAAAATTAATTGATTGTTAATACTGAAAATTGGTTTTAAACCTTTACTCAAAATAAACCAAATTAAAATTGCTGCTACAGGTATGCTTATTATAATGGGATAAATTGATGATAAAATAACCTTTTCTGCCAGTTCAATTCTTCTGGATTTTTTCTCTGCAACCAAAATCCATTGTTGTTTATCTTGCTGATATTGACTATATGTTCGCCACCGGTCGCCTAAAAAATTTTTTTCAGAAAAACCATTTACCCTATTTGCAATAGGAGATTCGGGTGCATTTGATGTACGAGAAACAAGTTTGTCATTATTCCATATCTGGAAGCTGATAAATTTGTTTGTGTCAATATTGACAACTTTGTCGGTCGGATTTGTCAGAGAGATAATGGTTGCGATTGAGAGTAGATCGGCATCAAACAATTCGATGCTATTATTAAGACTCTGTTTATATCCATTGAGAGCAGCTAGAAAAATTAACAGGGTTATCGCTGCAATCAGTACAGTGAGTAGATAACGCTTGATAGATATCATGATTTATCCACAATATAACCCACTCCACGTATATTTTTAATAAAATCTTTTGGTAACTTTTTGCGGATGTGGTGTACATGTACTTCAACAGCATTACTTGATACTTCCTCTCCCCAGGCATACAGTTTTGCCTCAATTTGATCTCTTGAAAGAATGCGTCCGGCATTTTCTATTAACGTTTTTAATACCATATATTCTTTTCGTGGCAGTGTGATTTTTGTATCTTCAAATCTCACCGTATGATTCTCGGTATCAAGCGTGACGCCTGCGACTTCAATGACATTCGAGTCCGAAGTGCCCAGTCTTCTTTCAATGACGCGCAGCCTTGCCAACAATTCTTCAATTTCAAATGGTTTGGTGAGGTAATCATCCGCGCCAGCATTTAGCCCGGTGACTTTGTTTAGCACGCCCTCTCGCGCAGTAAGAATTAATACTGGAAGCTCTTTATTTTTGGCGTGAATTTTTTTGAGGACTGCAAAGCCATCCATATCCGGCAGACCGAGATCAAGAATGACAATATCACATTCAGTGGCTGAAGTCGTAACTACATGAAGAGCATCTTTACCATTGTAGACATGATCGACAACAATACCTTCATATCCCAGGGCTTTTACCAAGCCCTGAGCGAGATCATCATCATCTTCAACTAATAGTACACGCATGATTACCTACGTTTTTTTCTTTTAAGTTTTTTTGCTACTTTTACTAAAAGTGCAGCTATTTCTGTATGACGTTCTTTATCTGCCAAGGGACGATTTTCCCTGGGCTTGGCATTCTCCGCTTTTAACAAATACTTTTTTGCTTCTTTGTATTTATTCTTTTCATCATACAAAAATTCAGCATAAAAGTAATTAGGATCAATACCTTCTGGATTTAATTGTAGTGCTTTTTTGAAGTGTTGCGCAGCTTTTTTATCACTGCCAAAACCGATGGGCCATCCTGGAACTTTAGAGTAAAGCGTTGCTAAACTGGTATGGGCTGAGCCTGCCAGTGATTTTTCATCAAGGGCTAAAGCTTTTTCGAGATCCTTTTTTGCATCTTTAGCATAAGAGAGCGCACTGAGACCACCAATAGCCCCAGCGTAACTGGATTTTATGATACCACTCCAGATTAATCTTTTGGCATCATTTTTATTCTTGTTACTGAAGTTGTCTGCTGTGGTTATCAGTTTTTTAAAGGCTTTTTTCTGAAGATCACCCTTTAAGCTGTAATTGACCACAGCCCAGCGTTTTTGCAGAATCAGGATGGTGTTTTTTGAAAAAGCGATACTACTGATGGATAAAATAAGCATCCCCCAGAGTAATCGTTGAGTAAAATTTTGCATTTATAACTCCTGTTTTCAATAATGAAGGTTGTTGCGTTAGATAAATTTTTTAATGTGCTGCAATTGTTTGGAAATTGCGCTATCAATAATGGATGGGAATATCCCATTAATTTTCAAAAAGAGTCTTTCTGGCCAGCCGATAGCCACTCTATCGGTTTCCTTGATAAGCTGCTTAACAACTGCTTTAGCCACCAATTCTGGTGCGTCAGTTTTTGTGCCCAGGTTTTTGTTAAGTTGCTTAACGGCTACGGAATTAATAGCGGTATTAGTTGCACGCGGAGCGATATAGAGTACTTTTGTATTACTGTCAGCCAACTCCCGTTTGAGTGCCTCAGAGAAACCACGCAAACCAAACTTGCTGGCACAATAATGGGTGAAACCTGGAAAGCCAATACTTCCAAAAGTTGAACCTACATATAAAATAATACTTTTTTCTACCTGCGCTAAAAGCGGTAATAATTTTTGTGTCAATAAAATGGGAGAAATTAGATTGATATTAATCAATCTGCTTAGCATTTTTTCATTAGTATCTTGAAAATTTGAAAATTCACTGATTCCTGCAACATTGATAATAATATCTATTTTCCCTATTATCTGACAATATTCGAACAAGTCATTTCGGCCTTTCTCATGAGAAAGATCGGTACTAATGATTTGATGGGTGTCACCCAGTCTCCGGTTTAAATCGATTAATTTTTCCAGGTTTCGTCCTACCAGGATAAGTTTTGCATTTAAGAAGGCAAGATGAATTGAAATAGCTTCTCCAATACCGCCACTGGCACCAGTGACTAAGATGGTTTTGTTTTGAAGATTCATATTGCGATCCTTAAGCGGCTTTTGCTAAGCCATGTGAAGATTTGAGTGAATAAAAAATATTGCCATAGAGATGATAAAACATATTGGCAGCATAAATAATGGCTTGTTGTTCTTCTTTACAAGCAATTTTATTCATGAGCGATTCAAAGAACTTCACATGTTCAATATCAAGAGAACCATGGGAGCGTAGATATGAAAATGCTTTTTTGCTGACATCTAAAGTATCGGTAATACGATCAGCTGCCATATCTGCGAGTGCAATGCTGGTACCCTCAAGTACATGTACCATACCAAAAAAATATAATGGATTGATCCTGTTTATACTGTCATAAGCATAAGCAATCATGAGTTCAGTTGCCCTGCTGGGTTGGCTGGTGCGAACTTGCTCTTTGTTAAAACCACAAGCGGCTATATCATTCAGGATCCATTCCTGGTGACCCAATTCTTCTTCAATATATTCTGCAATGGCTTCACGCAACCACTCTTTGCTTGAAGGCAGTTTACTACCTGCCGACATCAAAAGCGGCACAGTATGTTTAACGTGGTGATAGGCCTCTTTTAGAAATGCCACATAGTCATCTTTAGAAATTTCTCCATCCATACATCTTGAAATAATGGGTGCATTAAACAGATATTTCTGTTGGATTTGGGTTTCATTTTTGAGTCGTTGAAAAAATAACATATTCTTGTCTCCGTTAAATAATTTACTGAAATGTATGATGAGTGGTAGTAAAAAGTTTTTGCAAATCTTTCTGATAGAATTGTTGAATGGCTAAGCGTTTTGGGCGGCCATTAACGGTAAGTAAACCATTTTTGCTGGAAAGCCGGTTACTGATCCGATACCAGTTTTTAACTTGTGCATAATCTGGCAGGAATTGGCTCACCTCTTTCATCCAGTCATTAATAACTTTATCAGAAACTTGTGAGTTTGATGGAGAGAGTAAAGCGACAGACCAGGGTTGAGCATCTCCAAAAACCACACACTGATTCAGCAAGCCATTTTTTAAGCATTCACTTTCTATCCATTCGGGGCTTATATTGCGACCAAAACTACTGATAATAAGATTTTTTTTTCGGCCCGTTATTGAGCAAAATCCTTCAGCATCAAAATGTCCCAAATCACCGGTTTTAATATTTTTGGGGTGCCAGCTGGCTTGATCAGAGACATACCCCAGAAAATTATTTCCTCTGACAATGAGTTCACCATTTTGCGTTGTACAACGGATATGTGGCAACAATTTTCCAACCGACCCCAATTTGTTATTCACCAGACTACATAGTGATACCACAGAGGCACATTCGGAAAGACCGTAACCTTGATACACCGGTAAATTAAGTTGAAGGGCACGTTGTAACAAACTGATGGAAACCTTACTGCCACCAACAGCAATAAATTCAATAGATGAGGGGATTATCCAGCCTTTTTCAGCAGCAGAAATAAGCAGTAACAATAATTCCGGGACCAAAATCAACGTAGTGGGTTGATGCAAGGTGATAGTATTTAACAATGTCTGCGTATTGACCATGGAACTACCACATAATCCCCGGTTTGATGAATCGGGCAAAACGACAGTGCCTCCGCTGATTAGTGGTGCGTAAATACCGGCGATATTCTCTAAAAGTGTACTCAGTGGTAATAAGCAAAGATGACGGGGTTGGGCGATATTGATCGTTTCAACCAGAGATTGTGCAACAATCAGCTGATTAAGTAGTGAAAGACAAACCCCTTTGGGGTTACCGGTGGAACCCGAAGTGAATGTTATTTTAGCGGTACCCTCAGGAATTGCTGTGATTTTTGCATGATTTTTCTTCAGACATCTGATTTTTTCAAATGGACATGAAAGTTCCCGATAATTTAACTTCAGTGGTGAATTTTCATGTATAAAGAGTGTATCGATGCTGGTTTCGCTGATAGCATGTTGGACTTGCCCCGGCGTAAAAAAATGTGGCAGAGGGACAAAGCAAAGCTCGACCATTTGGCAGGCGAGATCGAATATAACCCAATCGATACTATTGTCTAGCATGGTTGCAACCCTTTGTGCACCCAAATTTTGTAAGTAGTCAGCAGTTTCAGAGACAGCTTTTTGTAATTGCTGATAACTGAGTTGTTGCACTCCATCAATCAAAGCAATCCTCTCGGATGAAAATGGAATATGATTTAATATTGAATTTAACATTTTATTTGATAAGGTTGCATGCAAGAGTGGAGACTTCACTGACAAACTTACAGCTGATTTTTCTAAGTACTCTTGATTGGTTAATAATGGCGATAACATGGTCTATATCGATTGCAAATAATTCGGGCGTTGTTTGGTAGTAGCTACCCCAATGTTTGAGTTGCGAGCCTATCTTTTGAGGGTTTGCGTGACCAATATGTTGAGTTCTGACAGAAAATTGATCAAAAATGGCTTTTACCTGAGGGGTGGCACAAAAAACCAGTTTTTTGTATCTTGATTGGGCGAGTGCCAGTATTGTAATAATAAAGAGTTTTAAAGTTAATGGGCGTTTGGTGCCATACAGGTTGCCAATTTCACCGATTTGTTGCCGTGCGATATATTCTTTGTTAAAGCAAAATTCAATATTCTCATTGAGATATTGTTCTAAAAACAGGGGCTGTGTTGCCGCACTCCTGAAACCTAACGCGCTGACCACATTTTTTCCTACACCGATACTGATCAAATTAGGCAAAAAGTGTTGAATATCGGCCTGGTAATGCTTTTTGAAGCCATGATGGATAAATTTTTCAACATGAACACGATCCGCCCTGAAAGGAAGGTGCAATCCAAAAGAAATTTTATTACTTTTGTTAATCCGGGTGGTATCTGGTTGGTGGCTTGGTTTATCAAAAAATACCTTTAAATCATCTTGGAAGGTGATATTGCTCATCATGCTACTGCTCTGGATTTACTTTATGCTGACATCTTAAATACTGAAACTTAGGGTAAACTTAAC
>CAZKUH010000002.1:0-22242 GCA_964555895.1 uncultured Enterobacterales bacterium | reverse complement strand
CCAGCCGGTCAATACCAATCCCTTCTCCAGCGGTGGGGGGCATACCATATTCAAGCGCACGAATGTAATCTGAATCAAAATGCATAGCTTCTTCATCTCCGGCGTCTTTGGCCACGACCTGGGCACGGAATCGCTCAGCCTGGTCATCAGGATCATTCAATTCTGAGAAACCATTAGCCAACTCTCTGCCACCAACGAAAAATTCAAAGCGATCGGTAATATCAGGGTTGTTATCATTGCGTCTGGATAACGGCGAAACTTCGGTGGGGTAAGCGGTGATAAAAGTAGGTTGTAATAATTTTTCCTCGACCGTTTCTTCAAAAATTTCCATATGTAAACGACCTAATCCCCAGTTATCCTCCACCACCAAATGTAATCGTTTGGCTATCGCTTTAGCCGCATCCAAAGTGGATAAATCGTTGTCACTAATATCCGAATTAAATTGTAAAATGGCATCCGTGACAGTTATTCTTGCAAAAGCTTTTGAAAAATCATAATCCACACCATCAGCACTAAATTGTGTACTACCTAAGACCTGCTTGACCATGCCTTGCAGCAGTTCTTCGGTCAAATCCATCAGATCGTTATAGTCAGCGTAGCCCCAATAAAATTCTAGCATGGTAAATTCCGGGTTGTGTCGAGTAGACAGCCCTTCATTTCTAAAATTGCGGTTTATTTCATAAACTTTTTCAATACCGCCAACCACCAGTCTTTTGAGATAAAGTTCTGGCGCCACTCTTAAAAAAAGCGGCATATCCAGCGCGTTATGATGAGTAGTAAACGGTTTCGCGGTTGCTCCACCGGGGATAACATGCATCATGGGTGTTTCAACTTCCATAAAACCACGGTCATCGAGGTAACGGCGAATATATTGCGTGACCTGACTGCGGATTTTGAAGGTTTGTCTAGATTTCTCATTGACAATCAGATCCACATAACGCTGCCGATACCTTTGCTCTTGATCCGCAAGGCCAGCCCACTTATCAGGCAAAGGCCTCAGTGCTTTGGTGAGTAAAATGATGCTCAGCGCTTTAACCGAAAGTTCACCCGTTTTTGTTTTAAAAACCCATCCTTCTACGCCAAAAATATCACCAATATCAGATTTTTTAAACGCAGCTAGGACTTCATCGCCGAGATCGTTTTGCCGTAAAAATATTTGAATTTTTCCTGACATATCCTGCAAGGTAGCAAAACAGGCCTTACCCATTATTCTTCGGGTTAATACACGTCCGGCTATTTTCACTGCATTTTGCTGCGGATCGAGTTGTTCTTTTTCTATGGCATCGTATTTTTGATGAAGTTCTGCTGCGAGTGAATCTCTTTGAAATCCGTTGGGATAAGCCTTGCCTTCATCGCGTAATTTTTGTAACTTCTCACGACGTTGTGCAATTTGTGCGTTGGTATCTTCTACGCTAATTTCAGACTGCTGTTGTTCTGTACTCATTATCTTCTCACTTTACTGATAAAATACTGCGACTCTTGCGAGGATGGTAAAACTGTTTTAAAGCCCTGACTTCAAGGAGGCTTCGATAAACTTATCTAAATTGCCGTCAAGTACCGCCTGGGTATTACTGCTCTCGACTCCAGTTCTTAGATCTTTGATTCGTGATTGATCCAAGACATAAGAACGAATTTGCGAACCCCAGCCAATATCTGTTTTTTCATCTTCCAGAGATTGCTGTTGATCTTTTTGTTTTTGTAACTCCAGCTCATACAATTTTGCCTTTAACTGCTTCATCGCACTGGCACGGTTTTTGTGCTGTGAACGATCATTTTGACATTGTACCACTACCCCCGTGGGTAAATGCGTGATCCGAATAGCCGAATCCGTTTTATTAACGTGTTGGCCTCCTGCACCACTGGCTCGATAGGTATCGGTACGTAAATCAGCAGGGTTGATATCAATTTCAATGGCATCGTCAATTTCCGGATAAACAAAGACAGAGGCAAAAGAAGTATGTCTTCGACTACCCGAATCAAAAGGAGACTTTCTCACCAGCCGATGCACACCTGTTTCTGTTCTCAGCCAGCCAAAAGCATATTCTCCTGACAGATAAATGGTCGCGCTTTTAATACCTGCGACCTCTCCATCAGAAACTTCAGTAATTTCAGTCTTGAAACCGTGTGCTTCACCCCAGCGCAAATATTGTCGTAACAACATACTGGCCCAATCCTGGGCTTCTGTGCCTCCTGAACCTGACTGTATGTCCAAATAAGCATTTGCCTGATCCATTTTACCAGAGAACATACGTCTGAATTCCAGTACTTCGATTCTTTGTTGATAATCGTTAAGTTCCGCAACAATATCATGCAAGGCTTCTTCGTCATTCTCTTCGACTGACATCTCAAGCAATTCAGGCAAGTCTTTCAGTCCGTGGATCAAGGTTTCCAGAGCCAACACCACCGCTTCTAGTACTGCTCGCTGTTTTCCTAATTGTTGTGCATGTTCAGGATTATCCCAAACATCAGGTTGCTCAAGTTCACGTTCGACTTCCTGTAATTGTTCTTTTTTAACTTCAAAGTCAAAGATACCCCCTCAACGCTTCAATGCGTTGTGATAAATCTTCGATAGTCTCTCTCACTGGTGCTATTTCCACGCTTTTACCTGTTCACTATTATCTGATATCACTATTCTACCCAAGCGGACACCGATTAGTAAGAGCAGAGAGAAATATTCCTGCTAAATGATATACATTTTCCAATACTGATGTTTTTTTGTTATCCTTTCGTCCATTATAAATAGAGATATCACACCGGTTTAAACATGACAGAATTATTCACCCAGACCTATTATGGCAACAGCGTAAAAACTTGGTTAATTTCACTCTCTATCATTGTTTTATCCATGATTCTGGCAAAAGTTATTTATTGGGTATTCACAAAGTTTATTCGTATTTTTACTGCTAAAACTAAAAATAAACTCGACACCATCATCGTTGATATGATCGAAGAGCCTGCTATTTTTATGGTAGTGGTAATGGGCATCTGGTTTGCATTAGGTATGCTCAAATTGCCAAATGCGCTAGAAAATCTCATCTCCCATACTTATCAGGTGATTGTGGCTCTTTTGATTGGTTGGGTATTGAGCCGTTTATTTGATGCAATATATAAAGAATATCTATTACCCTTTGCTGAGCGCACCGAAAATGATCTTGACGATCAACTTCTGCCCATCCTGAAAAAGGGCGTCAAATTGGTGATATGGTCGATGGCCGTTGTTATCGGTCTCAATAATGCCGGATACGATGTTGGAGCTTTAATTGCGGGGCTAGGTATCGGCGGAGTCGCCTTGGCATTGGCAGCAAAAGATACTATTTCGAATGTATTTGGTGGCTTCACCATTTTTGCAGATCAACCCTTCAAGCTCAATGAACGAATTAAAATTGATGGCTATGATGGAACAGTAGTTGAAATTGGTGTACGCAGCACGCGTTTAAGGACGCTTGAAGGCAGAATAGTGACCATTCCCAATGCCACCTTTACTGATGCGCCGGTAGAAAACGTCAGCCGAGAGCCCTCAAGAAAAATCAAACTGGACCTCGGCCTTACCTATGATACCACCCCCGAAGCCATGCAAAAAGCACTGGATATTGTCGCTGAAATTAACCAGGCGAACCCACATACCGAGGAAAAAATTATCACATCTTTTAATGGCTTTGGTGATTTTGCCATGAATATTATGTTTATCTATTATATTAAAAAGGGGGAAGACCTCGCAATGACACAATCCGAGATCAACCTCGAAATATTAAAACAGTTCAATGCAGCCGGGCTGGAGTTCGCCTTTCCAACCCAAACCATTTACAACATCAAAACTTCTGCCTGATGCTACGCCAAAATCAAAAGCGCTACCCGTAGCGTTTTATAGCATGGCTTTCAGTTCCTCATTAGGCTCAGGTAAGCTAAGGTGGTTGGAATAATTTGAAATGGTTTTAATAGCCACGACTAAAATTAAATCATAGACATTTTTTTTATTAAAGCCCGCTGCAAAAAATGTCTGTAAATCATCATCATTGATCCAACCTCTTTTATCTGTGATGGTTAGAACCATTTCCACCAACGCCTTATCCTGAGTGTCTAAAATTTCTTCACCCTCGACAATGGCCTGTAATGTTTGCGGGTTTGCGTTATTTAATTTTCCAAAGGCTTGATGAGCCACACGACAAAAACCGCAATTATGATAAGTGCTCACAGCCAATAAAGCGATTTGCTGTTGTGCCGGGGTTAATCCTGTTTTGGCAAGAAGCTCACTCAACATGCCATAAGCCTGGATAAGGTGTGGTGCCTCAGCCATGTAGCCAAATAAATTGGGAACAAAACCATATTTTGTCTGGATATTATCCAAAATAGTTTTAGCTTCTCCCTCAGCTGTTTCTGTGGTGTAAAAAGTAAATGCTGTTTTAAGTTTTTCTGCTGCTAATGTCATATCTATCTCCGGTAAAAACAAACCTTGAATAAAAGTTGAATTCTACTTTACACTGAAGAAATTGTACGATAAAGTCTAAATACACCGAATTACATGCTTTTTCGTACTTTTATGAGTGCTTTTTCTGATTTTATTAACCTGCTAAGACTGCAAGTCAATATTTACCACAACGCTAAAGTTTGTGGTAACTGGCAGATTAATGAACATTCCCTCGGCAATACCTGCTTCCATATTGTCACCACCGGGAGTTGTCTGTTGACGGTACCAGGGCATCTAAAAACAGCATTCAATACCGGTGATTTAGTCATTTTCCCACGTGAAATAAAACATCAAATGTTATCAATCGACGAACAAAAAGGGCCACAGCAGCATCTGGACTATACCACCTCGTTAAAAGGAACGGGGATGCTGTGTGGAGAAGTAAGCATCCTGCATTCGTGCAAAAACCAATTGCTCGAAGCGCTACCTGCGGTTTTATTCATCAAAAATAGTGACAAAACACCTTGGTTAAATCACCTGGTTCATTTGTTGCTGGAAGAAAGCACCCATCACGCAGCCGTTAACTCGGTTTTACTCAATCGATTATCAGAAATGCTGTTTATTTTTGCATTAAGGCATTACCTAGAAACAGCGCAAATTCAACAGGGAATTTTAGCCCTTTACGCCAATAAAAAATTAACTAAAGCAATCAAATCATTCCATAACAACCTGCAACAAAAATGGGATATACGCCGGCTCGCAGAGACAGCCGGAATGTCGCGTACGGTTTTTGCCGAAACTTTTAAAAAACAATCCAACTGGACAGTTAATCAGTACACCAGCTGGTGGCGAATGCAAATTGCCTGGGATATATTACTTGCCGGAAGTAAGGTTTGTGATGTGGCTGCACAGGTAGGCTACAAATCTGAAGCGGCTTTCTCCCGCGCATTTCGTAAGCAATTTTCAATAAGTGCAGGTGCCGTGAGGAGAAACAAAAAGCGAATAGATTAAATGGAACAACCATAACTTGATACCGGGCCCTTCTCACTCACTTTTCACATCAACCTGTTTGACGAACTAACCTGAGCTTCGGATAAGAAAAGTCGATGCGCTGATTCTCAGAATCAATAAAATAAGCCATACTAAAACGGCCACCAGCATTGGGGACTAATACATTATGTGCTTTTCAGTTATCGAATTAATTTATCTTGTTGGGTTTCATAAGTACTTAAAGAAAAATTGTAAGTCATTTAAGGAACAATCGTATGTCATCTAAGGAACAATCGTATGTCATCTAAGGAACAATCGTATGTCATCTCGACCGTAGTGGAGAGATCTTGATCCGGTATCACTGTTACAACTGGAAGTTTCCTCCACTGCGGTCGGAATGACAACTCCTTTTTGTGTTGTATTTTCCCTTAAGTACCTACCTATGAGGTGAGACTAGTTGATATTTTAAGCCTTTTTTAGTAAAAAAGGCGCTTATGCAACTTTTCTCATCCTTTTCTAGCTGAGTTGAGGTTTGCTGATGGAAAGTCGGTTTAATAGTTGTTTCCAACATTATCACCTGCGCTTTCTTCAATGCTCTCATCTTGTTCAACTTCATCCAACTCTTCGTCATTGTTCGTACCACCCTGATGGGGTAGTCGAATATTTCGAGAAGGAACCACTGTCGAAATAGCATGTTTATACACCATCTGGCTGACTTGATTTTTTAATAAAATGACAAATTGATCAAAGGATTCGATCTGTCCTTGGAGTTTGATGCCATTGACTAAAAAAATTGAAACGGGTATCCGTTCTCGTCGCAGTGCATTGAGGAAAGGGTCTTGTAATGATTGCCCTTTTGACATAATTATTCTCCTGATTAACTTATTATTGTAATTCTACGGGATAACACATCCTGAAACGAAATCCCGGTGCAGACTGGACTGACCTTATCAATAATAACAGATTTAAGCAAAATTTATAGCTGAAAAGGCTAAACCTTTCATATTAAGGTAAAGTGACTTCATTTTATGCTAATACTCAGGATATAAGGGCAATTTTGCAATATTCAATCATTTAAGTTAATTATTTCATGATAAATGTTTTAAAACCATAGCCTTAAGGTTTGCATCATTGGATTTTAACCAAATTGTCTGTGGCCAGCTTCTCAACCAGGTCATTTGCCTTTTTGCGAGTTGCCTGGTGGCCGTTATTGCCCGGAATACCATTTCGTCATAATCCATCTCTCCTGCAATATATTCCCACATTTGACGATAGCCTACGGCGCGAATGGCAGGTAATGCTTTGTGTAGATCGCTCCGGTTGAACAATTTCTGCACTTCTTTTTCAAACCCCTGTTGCAACATTTGATGAAATCGAAGTGCAATATCCTCTCTTAATCCTTCCCGGCTCTCTGCGGCAATGGCAAATGAAAAAATATCCCACTCAGGGTTCTTCCTCAGCTTTGTCTGCTGCAATGCAGTAATGTTTTTACCGGTGATTTCATAAACTTCCAGCGCTCTTTGAATACGCTGCGGATCATTGGGATGTATTTTTTTAGCCGCAACCGGATCAATATTTTTCAATCTGTCATGCAGCACTCCCCAGCCCATTATTTCGGCTTCTTGCGACAGTCGTTCTCTAATATTGGTATCTGCTTCTGGCAATTGATTAAATCCTTGAAGCAGGGCGCGAAAATACAGCATGCTGCCACCGACTAATATGGCTATTTTGCCGTTCTGATGAATTTTAGTGATCAAGGCTTGGGCGTCTTGACTGAAACTGGCTGCAGAATAAATCTCCGCAGGATCACAGATATCAATCAAATGATGCGGGTATCTTTTAAGTTCTGCTGCCGTTGGCTTTGCTGTTCCAATGTCCATGTCCTTATAAACGAGTACTGAATCAACGCTGATAATTTCGGCGTCCAGTTCATCAAAAAGGGACATTGCCAGCGCTGTTTTTCCTACCGCAGTCGGCCCCATAATGCAGATAATCTTTCGCTGAATCATTTATATTCTCAGTATGATGATTTTATTTGTGTTTCAGTTTTTAGCAAAAATTAAATTGAGTTTTTCTATTGATAATAATTGGTACCAAGCACAGCTTTCATCGGCAGTAGGATTTTTATTTTTTATGAACCATTGTTTTGCATGTGCTGCCTTTTGCAAAAGATTGCGTGCTACAAAATCTGCAATGAAACTTTCCTCTGCAGATAATTTATCCATCACTTGCTGAAGTAATACGTCGGGTTTTATGCTTGAATCGTGCGCTAATAGATCGATGGCCGACAGCACTGCGGTGTTGAAGATGAGTTTATGATCCATTCCAGAGAAAAACGTGTCTTGTTCAGCAGTTTCATTGTTGTTCATACAGGGTGCTGTCAACAGTTTAAATTTATCATTCAAAAAAAGGCAGCTAAAACCAAGTACTTTGAGTGTTGTTATCATCGTTGAAATCTGTGTTGTTTTTATGCCAGGTTGTTTTTTGAAAATTGTTGTCAACTCATCGAAGTGAAAAAAATCCGGAAACAGCAATGGCTTGCATTGTAGTTGTTTTCTTAAAATGGCTTGCTGCCACTTTAGCGTCACATAATGTCGTAAATAACGAGCAAGAGATAACAAAAAGACATGCTTTTCAACTGCAATAAGTAAGTATTCACTATCAACAATTAAGCTTTGTTCTAGTTGAACTTCATCTTCATTATTACTTAACAACTGATGATAAACTGCAGCATTATCTTGAATATTATCTCCGCTTGATAAGGTATTACTGTAAGTCGGGGGTGATGGAAAAGTAGCTCGGCTCGCACTCTGCCTGCCAGCTTGAAATCCGCCGCTTTGGCCACTCATTTTATTATCAGAATAGCTCGGTGCCATTGCCGGGGTCGAATTTGCTAATTGAACGGATGGAACCAGCTCTTCTCCTTCTGTTAAGATCTGTCGGATGGCCTGGGTTAAAAAATCGTGTACCATTCGGCCTTGATGAAAGCGTACCTCGTGTTTGGTTGGATGAACATTCACGTCAATTGAAGCCGGCTCGAGTTCAATAAAAATGATAAATGCAGCCAACCTGCCTTGGGGTACAATATCGTGGTATGCTTCCCTGATAGCGTGATTGACCACGCGGTCTTTTATCGTGCGGCCATTCACAAAAACAAATTGACCATCATTTTGGCTACGGTGGTAACTCCCTAAACCGAGCCAGCCATGAATAGAAATCCCTTGATGAAACACGGAGAAATGTACCGACTTGGCAAGGAACTCCCGGCCGATAATTTTGGCGACTCTTTTTTCTTCTGCCGCTCTGTTTTCAGCCGCTACAAACTGTTTAATCTGTCGCCCATTATGCTTGAGCTGAAAGCCTATTTTTGGGTGACTTAATGCCAAACGATAAACCATGGCTTCAATATGATGAAATTCGGTTTGTTCGGTACGTAAGAAACGTCGTCTTGCCGGTGTATTAAAAAATAAATTTCGCACTTCAACGACTGTACCTTCATTCAACCCTGCCGCTGTCAAGCTAACCGCCATCTCGCGTCCTTCGGCCTCGGCCAGAAAAGCTGAATCGGCTTTATGCCAGCGGGAAGTTAAAGATAATTGAGAGATAGAGCTAATGCTGGCCAGCGCTTCACCGCGAAAACCTAAACTGCTGATAGCCACCAGATCGTCATGACTGGTAATTTTACTGGTGGCATGACGGCTTAATGCCAAAGTCATATCTTCCACATAAATCCCTTTGCCATTATCTTGCACCCGAATAAGCCGTGTGCCGCCTTTTTCGATTTCAAGTAAAATTCTGCTGGCACCAGCATCAATACTGTTTTCGACCAACTCTTTTACCACTGAAGCTGGTCTTTCTACCACTTCACCCGCCGCAATTTGGTTTGCCAAGATAGGATCAAGTTGATGAATACGAAATTGGGGCATGTATTTATCCTGAAAATCGCGCTGGATACGGAAGTTTATTTTTTTAAAGTGCTTATCTTAAACCAATCATAATGTCTTTTCAATTTAGCACAGGCACCGCATCTGACCGCAAGCAAGCTTATTCGGTCACCAGAAAATCTTCCATAAACCATGCCGCAAAAGTATGCCGCCCATCGACCGCAGATTTTGTATAAATGGAAGAAGCCTGTTGTCTTACCGTTTTTTCCTGCGTATCCCGTAGAATCGCTATTTCTTTAAATGAATAACCCTTCAGAATAAACCAGGCAACTTCACTCTCACTCTTACTCAGATTCCAAGCCAGAAATTGCTCCTGAATCGCTCGACTATATTGCTGTCTGGCTTGTTTCATTTGAGAGGTGATGTTTTCTAGCTGATGGTCTTTGTGGCTAAGCTCAGTGTGGAGCTTTTTTAACTTTGCCGACTTCTGTCGTATATTAACAATGATATATATTGCCCCAAAAACGGACAATATGGTGATACTTAACTCTTCCAAAACATGCCAAAGCGGGACGCGTAAATGGGTGTCTGTGAGCACATCTAGCAGATTAAACCCCATAATAACGACCAATATGGAGATAAGAATTCTATCTTTATACATGGAGCACAAACCTTTTAAAATAAAGCGATATTATACCCATGATAGCTGAAGATGTAGGTTTCAGTGGGTTTTAAATGGTTTTACCGGTTTTTTGATCCCAGCAAAACCGGCAAACAATACGTCCCTGTACATAAGGCAAGGCATAAATTGTGGACTATGGTTATTTCCTAAGAAAAATCTACCACAACACCTAAAACCATTTAAAATCATGACGCTGTATTTTAGTCAGGTGTTTGCTATAGGAACAATTAGATAGCTGTGATCACGGCCCTGTGGAGGGATCTTAAAGTCTCAAGATCCCTCCACAAGGTCGGGATGACACTTTACTTGTTAGATAATTTGTATTTATTTTAACGATTTTAAATTGAATTCTTCGGTTATCAATAAGATTGAGTTAATTGAAGAAGCATGTTTTAAATTTATCGCAGAAGCGTCTGAAATTCTGCATCTTCATACATCGGCATAGCGTTCTGATTGGCCAAGCCAGCGTTTTATCAAAGCCTGGCTTGCTTGAGGGTTTTCAGCAATCATTTTAGTTGCCCAACGATTAACATCGGGTATCATCTGCTGATGGGTGATGAGATCCGCAATACGAAATTCTGCGATACCTGTTTGTTTTGTCCCTAAAACTTCTCCAGGACCTCGAATTTCCAAATCTTTTTCTGCAATCTTAAAACCATCAGTTGTTTCGTGCATGATGGCTAGACGTTGTTTGCCCTTTTTTGATAATGGCGCATGGTATAACAAAACACAATGACTCACCGTTTCCCCTCTACCCACACGCCCTCGGAGTTGGTGGAGCTGAGAAAGCCCCAGACGTTCAGGATTTTCAATTATCATCAGACTCGCATTTGGTACATCAACACCCACTTCAATAACGGTTGTGGCAACCAGTAAATCAATTTCTGCGGCTTTAAATTGCTGCATAATAAGTTCTTTTTCAGCGGTTTTGAGCCGCCCATGGATCATGCCTACACGAATTCCCTCGAGTTGATTTTTTAAATGTTCAGCCGTCACCTCAGCAGCCTGACATTGCAAGACTTCCGATTCTTCAATCAAGGTACAAACCCAATAAGCCTGACGGCCTTGGCTACATGCTTGCTTTACCCGAACAATGACTTCTTCTCTTCTAGTGTCAGAAACCACCGCTGTTTGCACTGGCGTTCTGCCCGCTGGTAATTCATCAATAACTGAAATATCCAGATCGGCATAAGCGGTCATGGAAAGCGTTCGGGGTATCGGCGTAGCGGTCATGATGAGTTGATGTGGAACACTGTCGTTTGCACTGCCCTTTTCTCTAAGTGCCAAACGTTGATGGACGCCAAATCGATGTTGTTCATCAATAATCACTAAAGCCAATTTTGCAAAAGTTACCGATTTTTGAAAAAGTGCGTGGGTACCCACGACCATCATTGCCTCACCACTAGCGATAACTTTTTCTGTCGCCAGACGCTTTTTACCGCTCAGTTTCCCTGAAATCCAGGCAACGGAAATAGCAAAAGGCTTTAACCATTGCGTAAAACTTATGGCGTGTTGCTCCGATAAAATTTCAGTAGGTGCCATCAATGCCACCTGATAGCCCGCAGCAATCGCTTGAATTGCCGCAAAAGCGGCCACCAAAGTTTTACCCGAACCCACATCGCCCTGAACCAGACGTAACATGGGTTTTGCCAGAGTCATATCCGCAGTAATTTCAGTTATCACCCTTTTTTGAGCGTTGGTTAAAACGAAAGGTAAGTTTTTGAGTAATTGATTGGATAATTTATTTTCAAGGTTCAATTTTATTGCTTTATTTTTTTGGATCTTTTTTCGAATGTTTTTTAAACTCAATTGATGTGCCAATAGCTCCTCAAAAGCCAATCTTTGTTGGCTCGGACTTTCCCCAGTCTCAAATTGGGATATAGATATTTCTCTCCCTGGTGCATGTAATATTCTCATGGCGGTGGATAAATCAGGAAACTTCTGCTCGGTTAATAAACTATTTGAGAGCCAATCTTCAATCGGATATTTGTCCAGCCATAAAAGTGCCTGTGACAGTAAATTTTGCCAGCGTTTTTGATGCATACCTTCAGTGGTAGGGTAAATGGGGGTAAGATTTTCTGAAAGCGCTGGGGGGTTGTTTTCAGCAAAAACCTGATATTCAGGATGAATCATTTGTAAGCCGTGTCGAGAGAGCTTCACTTCCCCAAAACAACGTATTTTTTTGCCTGGTACCATGCTGTTTTTTTGCGCAGCAGAAAAATGGAAAAAAAGGCACTGTAAGTATCGCCCATTATCAGTGAGGATACATGACAAAGTTCTTCGTCGGCCATAAGTAATTTCAGCCGATTCAATGAAGCCTTCCACGGTCACTTTCTGGCCATGCCTGAGAGTGGCAAGTGGCTGTAAACGTGTTCGGTCTTCATACCTTAAAGGTAAATGAAATAATAAGTCCTGGACTGTTTCAATACCCAGTTTATGCAAGCGATTTTCCAGGCGAGCGCCCACGCCTTTGAGTTGGCTGGTGGCAATTGTTGATAGCTTGTCCGTGCTCATAATATCGTCCAACAGTTGGTCTTCATGTCATTAATTAACCCCCTTTTCTAAACAAATTTCCATACCCCTCATAGGCAGTTTTCGAATTGAATTTGCCATTAATTCGATGGCTTTTATGCGGCCAAATCTTTTGCGATAAACCAGGGAAACTCTTCGTCTAGGCATGGGTTCAATGAAGGGTCTGATAGTCAATAAACCATGTTGTAAATGGTCTTCTGCAACTGCACTTACTGGTAGAATAGTAACGCCTAAACCTGATACCACCATTTGTTTCAATGTTTCCAGCGAACTCCCCTGAATCATGCGTTCAGAGTCAGAATCCATCGACTGTTGACACTCTGGGCAAAGCGCCAGAATTTGTTCACGAAAACAATGACCGGGGCCCAGTAACATGAGATTTTCTCTGGCCAGATGAATCAGGTTCAACGATTTTTTTTTCAACAAGCGGTGCCCTTGAGGTAAGAGCGCGACAAAAGGTTCATCATAAAGATCAATAATTTCACATTCCGGTTCGGTAAAAGGTAAGGAAATGATAATGGCATCCAACTGACCTTGTCTTAATTTTACGCGCAGATTAGCAGTATAATCCTCATCAAGTTGTAATGGCATATGTGGTGCATTGGTTTTTATTTCAGGCACTAAAGCCGGTAGTAAATAGGGTGCTATGGTGAAAATAGTGCCTAGTTTCAAAACCCCTGTGAGCGGATCTTGTTTGTTTTTAGCAAATGTTTTTAAGGCTTCTGCATCCTCTAAAAGTTGTTGTGCCCGGCTGATGATAGCTTGACCTTTTTCGGTGGTGGTGACGCTATTTCTACCTCGCTCAAAAATAACAATGCCGAGTTCTTGTTCCAGTTTTTTGATGGCAACAGATAATGTGGGCTGACTAACGAAACATCGCTCTGCTGCGCGTCCAAAGTGGTTCTCTCGAGCAACGGCCACTATATATTTCAACTCTGTTAAAGTCATTTTTTATACCTTTCTACCCCGAGTTCAGCATAACTTACTGACAAAAGAGACAAAGTGCAATATTTCTCTAATAATTTATCTCATCCTGACCGATTAAAGCGGTTTTTGATAAATGCCGCCAACCATTGTGCGACCATCATTGAGCAGACGTTTATGTTCTATAATGATTTTCCACGCATTAAAAAATTTGGTTAATTCATTTTTTTTCAACAACAGTGATTGTCGACGAGGTTTTGAGAATTTAGCACCCTCTGTGGAGAAAGTTTCTCCCATAAATATCCCCCCGGGTTTTAAACATTTTTGGATCAGCGGAAATAATGGGCGATGGAGAAAACGAAACATGATGACTAAGTCAAAAGCGTCTGCTGCAAAAATGCTGTTATCATTGGTAACATCATGACAGTGGAGATCAACTTTCACCTTTTGAAAATTTGCAAATTGTCGGCATCTTTCTACTGCCGCCGGTAAATGATCAACAGCAGAGACTTGCCATCGACGTTTTGCCAGAAATACCGCTTCTCTTCCTGAACCGCAAGCAATATCTAATACCCGTTTATTTTCCTTGTAGACTATTTTCTTTTCTATGAGCGCAATTTGTTGTTTTAAAAAAGTATTCGGCTGCCACAGTTGTTCTTTCGACATCCCGACTTCCAACAGGTTATTTTCACTCAGGACTTGCCAAAAAGGATCGCTATTGCCATCCATTTCTATGACCTGCAAAATAGCATAACCGCGTTCAGTTAAAAACATGCGGACTGCGTGCAAATCATTTTTCAATCCCAACAAAATTAACGGTATAGATTTTAGAGGAAGTTCGGCAACTCTAAGCGGGACTTCAGCCGCAGGCAGGTTGACCGAAAACTTTATATGCTGTAACTGAAATTGGGCACTACTACGGCAATCCAACAGCCCGACTTTTCTATTCGCAATTTTATGCCGAAGATGTTGTAAAAATTGAATTTTGTCTTCCATGGTTAAAATGCTGTTAAAGCGTAATTGGCTCAGCATAAATCAACGATGGCTTCCACTTCTATTAGTGAGTTTTTAGGTAGTTGAGCAACACCAACGGCCGCTCTTGCAGGATAAGGTTTTACAAAAAAGTTTTCCATGACTGCATTCACGGTGGCAAAATTGCTCAGATCGGTAAGAGAAATATTTAATTTAACAATTTTATCTAAAGACGACTCTGCCGCTTCACAAACTGCTTTGAGGTTATTAAAGCACTGTATCGCCTGCGCTTCGAATTCTTTAGAAACCATCTCCATCGTTGCTGGTAGCAGCGGGATTTGACCACTGATAAAAAGTAGATCGCCAGCCCGTACCGCTTGAGAGTAACTGCCAATGGCAGCGGGAGCATTTTCTGTTTGAATGACTTTTTTTGACATGATTTAACTCCGAATTCTTGGTCGACGATATGATTTATTCAATTCATATTCTGAATATCTTTCAATTTTACTTACTGACTTATTTAAGCGTAGCCGCTTGATAATACGTGCAAGATGTATACGATTTTGTACTGCAACTTTAAAAGTAAGCGTATTGGTGAAACCGTCATCTCTACCGACATGAACATCAATAATATTGCCTTCACACAAAGAGATTAACTGGGTTAGAGAAGCAAGGACGCCGCGGCCATTAAAAACTACGACACGCAAATTTACCGGGAATTCTCCGCTAACATCTTCTTCCCAGCCAACGGGTAAATAGCGTTCATCATCAGTTTGAATCCCCTGCACCACGGCACAGGGTTCCCGGTGAATTCGAATCCCTTTACCAGGGCGAGCCTCACCCACAATCGGATCGCCAGGAATGGGGGTGCAGCATTGGGCAAATTCGATAAGCATTCCCTCGGTACCTTTAATCGACAATGGTCGCCTACGCTGATTGACTTCACCGCTCAACATATTCGCCGGATCGAGTTTATGCGCCAAAACTTTGGCTGAAACCGTGCCTAAACCCACCTCCGAGTACACGGCATCCAGATCCTTATATTTATTATTTGCCAATAGCATGGTTTTTTCGTCTTCAGAGAAATCTTCAATATTCTTGTCACCCAATGCCTTGTTGAGCAATTGAATGCCTAATTTCACCGCTTCTTCTGTACGCATGGTCCTCAGAAAGTGACGAATATTGGCACGTGCTTTTCCTGTCTGTACAAAACCGACCCAGGAGGGATTGGGTCTGGCGCCAGGAGCAGTGACGGCTTCAACGGTCTGACCATTCACCAGGGGTGTACTTAAAGCAGATAATCGGCCATCAATTTTACAGGCGATACAACTGTTACCCACATCGGTATGAATCGCATAAGCAAAATCTACCGGTGTCGCGCCAGCAGGCAGTTCAATGATATTACCATTGGGGGTAAAAACATAAACTTCATCAGGAAACAGATCGATCTTCACATGTTCGATAAAATCTAATGAATCTCCGGCATTTTCCTGATAATCCAGTAAATTTTTCATCCACTCCCGAGCACGAACTTCAGCAGGATTGACCTCACTCCCGGTTTTATACAGCCAATGTGCCGCCACGCCGCTTTCCGCCATATGATCCATTTCTTCGGTGCGGATCTGTACTTCAATATGCAAACCCTGAGGTGATCTTAAAGTGGTATGAAGGGATTGGTAGCCATTCGCTTTTTGGATAGCGATGTAATCTTTAAATCGATCTGGTACTGGTTTAAATAAATTATGTACTTGACCTAAAACCCTATAGCAACTATCAATATTTCTGGTGATCACTCTAAAACCATAAATATCCATCACATCTTCAAAACTGGCTTTCTTTTTCTTCATTTTTTTGTAGATGGAATAGAGTGATTTTTGCCTCGCATGAACAGTGACTTTTAGTTTTGCCGAAGCCAACCGATGTTTTATTTCCTTTAAAATGGTCGCAATAATTTCTTTTCTGGAACCCCTGGCATTTTCAACGATGGTATTTAAAATGCGAAATCTGGTGGGGTAGAGTGCTTTAAAACCTAACTGTTCATACTCTTCCCGGATGGTATAGATACCAAGGCGGTTGGCAATGGGCGCATAAATTTCCAGGGTTTCAGTGGCTATGCGTCGGCGTTTTTGCGGTTGCAGTGGTCCCAGTGTCCGCATATTGTGTAGTCGGTCGGCAAGTTTGATGATGATGACCCGGATATCTTTCACCATAGCCATCATCATTTTGCGAAAATTCTCAGCCTGCGCTTCTGCCCGGGTGGAAAATTTGATCTGGGTTAATTTACTTACGCCCTCCACCAGCTCGGCAACTTCTTCACCGAAATCATCGGTTATCTGTTCACGAGAACAAGCGGTATCTTCAATAACATCGTGCAATACCGCGGCAATGATGGTTTGTGCATCAAGACGCAGATCGGCTAAAATGTGGGCGACGGCAACGGGATGGGTTATGTAAGGATCGCCGGAGGAACGTATTTGTCCCTCATGCGCACCCCGGGCAAGCAAATAGGCTTTTTCTACTTGCCGGAGTTGTTTCTTATTAAGATACTTGCTTAATTTTTCCTTCAACGGTTGAAAAATATACACCGTCAGGCCCCTGAGGGTTATTTGTCTTCGAGAGCCGCAATTTCAGCGGCGACAGCAGCTATTTCTTCTTCTTCCAGCGAGACTTCCTCTGCCTTCATGATGTCGTCCGAAATTAAACCTTGTTCAATTTCGCGCAAAGCGACAACGGTCGGTTTATCATTATCCCACTCGACGTATGGATCTTTTCCTTCAAGCGATAACTGTCGCGCTCGCTTGGCGGCTATCAAAACTAAATCAAAACGATTACCTACTTTTGCTACGGCATCTTCAACGGTAACTCGAGCCATCATATTCTCCCAAAACTAAAAAAACGCCGATAGAAAAATTCCAGCGCACAATTACTATCATTTTACCCAAGATCAGCCCTCTGGGTAAACATGCAATTGGGTTAATTAAGCCTTATTTGTGAGATTTATCGCCTCATCACATTAAATTTTTCAATTCCTCCCTAAAAGCATTAGAATAACTGGATATTTAATCCAAAGAATCAAGTCATGGCAGATGATGAAAATAAGCTTTTTTTAAAGGAATTGGCAGATGTTTCTCCTCTGGTAAACGATAATCACATCGACTTGCCCAAAAAAACCAAAGTTGCCGATAAATATATCCAACGCCAACTGGCAGCCAGTTCTTTTAACCATCCAGATCAACAAAACCCGCTTACTGAGGGTGAAGTGCCCATGCTTGATCCACATAGTTGGCTGGAATATAAAAATCCTGGGGTACAAGACGGGGTTTACCGAAAGTTACGGCTGGGTAAATATCCACTACAGAGTACACTTGATTTACACCGTAAAACTATCCGGCAGTCACGAAAGCTGGTTTGGCAATTTATTCAACAAAGCATTCAGCAAAATTTCCGCGCGGTACTCATCACTCATGGCAAGGGAGAGCTTAGCGATCCGCCGGCAAAGGTGAAAAGTTACGTTGCTCACTGGTTAAGACAAATTCCCGCAGTATTGGCATTTCATACTGCCCAACGGCATCATGGCAGCTATGGCGCGGTTTATGTCTTATTGAAAAAAAGTGAGAAAAATAAAGAGCAAACGCGAGAACAATTAACAAAAAGGCGGTCATCATAATGGATCTTGAATTACAGCAACATCTACAACAACAATTTGCGCAAAGAGTTAATTTTTCACCTTCGGATTGCGATCATCACGGTCGAGATCCTGCTCACGAAAAATCCCTGCCTCCAGAGGCCGTGGTTTATCCTGTTTCCACCCAAGAAGTCTGCCAGATTGTAAAACTTTGTGCTGCTACCCATACGCCTATTATTCCTTATGGCGTTGGTTCCTCTCTGGAAAGGCAAGTCGCTGCACCGCAAGGTGGAATTTGTATTGATTTTTCTAAAATGAATCGCATTGTTGAGATTAATGCCGCAGATATGGACGCTAGGGTACAAGCGGGAGTGACCCGAGAATCCCTCAATAGTTATCTGCGGGATACGGGACTATTTTTCCCCATCGATCCGGGTGCCAATGCCAGTATCGGTGGTATGGCTTCAACTCGTGCTTCAGGTACTAATGCCGTTCGCTATGGCACCATGCGTACCAATGTTATGGGTCTTACTGTCGTAACACCTCAGGGAAATATCATTAAAACCGGCGGACGTGCCCGTAAATCTGCTGCCGGGTACGATCTTACCGCGATCTATGTGGGTGCGGAGGGTACCCTAGGATTGATCACGGAAATCACCCTAAAACTTCATCCACAACCAGAAAAAATTGCCGCTGCTGTGGTTTCTTTTCCTCACCTGGAAAATGCCATAACCAGCGTTATTGAATTATTGCAATGTGCTGTTCCCATTGCCCGTGTTGAATTGTTGGATAAAGTTCAGATGAAAGCCATTCGGCTAAATTCTGCTGTTGAATATGCGGAATTGCCCACGTTATTCCTGGAGTTTCACGGCTCGCCACTCGCAGTAAAAGAACAAATTGAAACGGTGGAAAACATTGCTGCTCAAAATCAGGGTGGTGGATTCAACTGGGCAGAGCACCCGGAAGATAGAACAAAATTATGGTCGGCAAGACATGAAGCCTTCTATACCAATAGAAGCCTGCAGCCCGGTAATAATATACTCACTACCGATGTCTGTGTGCCTATTTCCAGCCTGCCACAATGTATTTTGGACACCAGAAAAGACCTGGATGAGATTGGTTTACTCGCCCCTATTATCGGTCATGTGGGCGATGGTAATTTCCATGTCATGCTACTTTACAGTGATGCGCAAACCAATATTGCCATGGCGGCACATAATAGGCTGGTGAAACGTGCACTAAAGATGCAGGGTACCTGTACCGGCGAGCATGGTATTGGTATGGGAAAAAAAGAGTTTCTACTGGCCGAACACGGTGATGCCGTCGCCCAGATGAAAAAAATAAAACAAGCTTTTGATCCGGATAATTTGATGAACCCGGGAAAGATATTTTTGTGACCGCATGATTTTATCTAAAAAACCGCTCAGGACAAACCTTTACCTTCTGAGTGTCAAAACTTGAAGAGGTACTATTAGAGAATAAACGAAAGCACCAAAAAAAATATTAGAGCAAATCTACAAACGTCTGACTAGTGCCAATTGGATGTTTCAAATCACTAAATCCAGAAAGAAAATAATAGAAAATACTAAAATAACTGGCTCTAATTGTATCTACAGGAATAAATCCTGAGCAATATCCTGAGTATGTAGAAGAGTAAGTTAACGCTGGTCATTTTTTCTGACGGACTGAAAGGCAGGGCGCAAAAAAATGGTCAGTGTTATTCAAACGTTAGTATGCAGAAAGAATAAATTATGTGAGCTTAAGGTTTCAAGGTGGAATTAAAAACCAAAGAACCAAGTATAATAATTTATGAAGATGGATGGCAAGTCATTGCTAAACCTAAAAAAGGCACTTAACCAGACCATAACAACAAACAAATCCGAGTGGAAAATGTTATATTTAACTTTAACCGACAACTTGAGAGATGAACTATGAAGATTAATAAACGAGCTGCGATTGTATCAACATTATTAGTAGCAGTTGGTATCAGTGCCAAAGAGCAGAATCAACTTCCTCATGGGCAAGTTTCTAATCAGGTTATGGCCAACCAGCGCGATATGCTGGCAAAGCAGACTCAAGGGCAAGGATTTGGTCCACAATCACCGCGTGATATTGATTCTGGAGCGGGGAATAATCGCAACGTTTTCAGTATGGCGCCGGCTTTTAAGGAGATGAATCTGTGCAACATTCATTTTCATAAGAACGCCGAACATCAGGGTGGTGAATTTAGAACGTATGCAGGTAATGGTGACGGCCATGGCTATCAGAGTGGTTACAGGTATTCTGGCCATTTGAGTGTGGCAGAACTAAAACCAATGAGCGTTGAAATATGTCCTGGCAAGCATAGCAACCTTGATGCAGGTGACACCATCGAAGTTCACTATGTTTTTTCAACTGCACAGGTAAAACCTGGCCCGACTTTAGGCGCGTGTTTTAATGACGCCGTGAAGAATCCACAATTACGCGTTGAAACACAGATCTATGTGTTGGTTAATGACGCAAAATCACTTGATTTTGCCGAATTGACTCAATATGGTGCTAAAAATGGTCTTCAGCAAGCTTTGAATATACCCGTCAATACGGGTACTCCTGTTCAATATGCTGGCTCAACTACCGGCCCGAGTTACAATGAAAAAGGCTCACCCTACCAGGTCACCTGGAGCGTTCGTCCTAAAGTCGCCAAGACAAATATCAACACGGTTGGAACGTGGTGCGAAGGCAATGTTTTTAAGGAAGATCATGGCCATGGCGTTAGAAACCTGGTGGTTAACCCCGATCTTCTTTCAAAAATAGAGTGATGATTTTAGCCAAGCAAAAGTGACCCGCTCAAGTGCTGGGATACAACCTTAAATTCAATGCACAGATCGGATATTTGCGGCTACTTGATGGTCGAATAATCTCTCTGTTTGTCCCTTATCTCTTGCCAAAATCGCAGAGGACGACCGCTTCTGCGATTGATAGAGAGCCACATGCCAGTTTTCCTTCTAACTGTCTGCGCTTTATTCGAGGAGGCCCACTGATTTACCACCAACCTTAACAGACGTCTAGAAGTCTGTTACAATCGACCTCTGTACATGCTGAAAGCCTTTCCTGATAATTATGTTTGAAAAAAATACACAATGAGTCTGTATCACCCCTCTCAGGCTAAAGATAGTTGCGGTTTCGGTTTAATTGCTCAATTAGACGGTGATAAACAGCACCAACTCATTGAGACAGCCATCGGTGCATTGACTCGAATGACGCATCGTGGTGCGGTAAATCGGGATGGCAAAAGTGCCGATGGTTGTGGTATTTCGATTCAATTATCACCAGCATTTTTTGAACCCTTGGCTGTGGCGTTTGGTTTTAATCTTGATTCGAGATTTGCCGTTGGCCAGATATTTCTTAATCCAGATGAAGCATTAGCCCAATTAAGTCGTGATATTTTACAGCAGGAATTAATTGCAGAAACTTTAACTATATTGGGTTGGAGAAAAGTGCCAGTGGAGTTGTCAGTTTGTGGTGCAGTGGCCATCGAAACCTTACCGCAAATTGAGCAGATATTTATTAAAGCACCACAAGGTTGGGGAAAGAATGATTTAGAACGACGCTTGTTTATGGCGCGCCGACGCGCAGCCGATCGTATCAATGACGAACACTATTATGTGGTGTCATTATCTAGTTTAATGATTGTTTATAAAGCTTTGGTGATGCCTAAAAACTTGCAAAAATTTTACCCGGATCTTGCCGATGAGAAAATGGAAAGCGCTATTTGCCTTTTCCATCAACGTTTTTCCACCAATACCGCACCGCTTTGGAAATATGCACAGCCATTCAGATTCCTCGCCCACAATGGTGAAATTAACACTATTTCCGGCAACCGCATCTGGGCGCAAGCCCGACAGGCTAAACTAAGAACACCACTAATTTATGATCTCTCACAGCTCAGTCATCTGGTTAATCAAACCGGTTCTGATTCCTCCTCTTTGGATAACATGTTGGAAGTTTTGCTGGATGGTGGCATGGATGTTTTCAGAGCCTTGAGATTGCTGGTACCGCCAGCCTGGGAAAAGCGCACCAATATGGACCCTGATTTACGGGCCTTTTATGAATTTAATTCGATGCACATGGAGCCTTGGGATGGCCCTGCGGGTATTGTCATGACCAATGGTGAGAAAGTCGCCTGCACTTTGGATAGGAATGGCTTGCGACCCGCTCGATATGTCATTACCAAAGATCGAATGCTGAC
>CAZKUH010000001.1:0-22900 GCA_964555895.1 uncultured Enterobacterales bacterium | reverse complement strand
GTATGCTATCCTTGCGTCTGTTTAAATTTTCCTGAGGTAAGCAGATTCTTATGCAGTTTCCTGAGTTTGATCCCATTGCACTGAGTATCGGGCCCTTTTTTGGTATTGGTCCACTACAAATTCACTGGTATGCCATTAGTTATCTGGTCGCCTTTGCTATTGCCTGGTTTCTAGCAATGAGTCGGGCAAAAAAACCCGATAGCGGCTGGACCAGTGAACAAGTCTCTGATCTACTTTTCTATGGCTATCTTGGGGTGATTCTTGGTGGGCGCATTGGTTATGTACTCTTTTACCACTTTGACTTCTTTCTTGCCGATCCGCTTTACCTCTTCAAAGTCTGGAATGGTGGCATGAGCTTCCATGGTGGTCTGCTCGGTGTCATTGCAGGCGTTTGGTGGTTTGCCCGAAAAAGTCATAAAAGTTTTTGGCATGTCGCTGATTTTGTTGTACCCATAGTACCCCTCGGGTTAGGTTCAGGACGGCTCGGTAATTTTATTAATGGTGAACTTTGGGGCCGCGCGGCACCTGCCGATTTACCTTGGGCGATGCGCTTTCCTCATGATCGGGAACAGTTGCTGCGGCATCCATCGCAACTCTATGAATTTTTGCTGGAAGGGATCTTGCTGTTCATCATTGTCTGGTGGTTTTCGAATAAAAAACGTCCCAATATGGCCGTTTCTGCATTATTTTTAACTGGTTATGGTACCTTCAGGTTCTTGGTCGAATTCTTCCGTGAACCGGATGCACATTTAGGCAAAGTTATCTCTTGGCTAACCATGGGACAATTACTCTCGGCCCCCATGATAATCATCGGCATATGGCTCTTATATTATGCCTATAAAAATGACCCTGTGAGTAAACATCCGACGAGTACTAAAGCTTAACTATGAAACAATATCTCCAGTTAATGCAGCATGTTCTCGAGCAAGGGGTGGATAAAAGCGATCGTACAGGTACTGGAACCCGCAGTATTTTTGGTCACCAAATGCGCTTTAATCTGGCACAAGGTTTCCCTTTAATTACCACCAAGAAATTGCATCTCAGATCCATTATTCACGAATTGCTCTGGTTTTTAAAAGGTGAGACCAATACCCGCTACCTACAGCAGAACAATGTTTCTATTTGGGATGAATGGGCTGATGACAATGGTGATCTGGGGCCAGTTTACGGAGCACAATGGCGCAGCTGGCCAACAGCTAATGGTGAACATATTGATCAATTTGCTGAGTTGATGCAGCAAATAAAAACCCATCCTGATAGTCGACGATTGATTATTTCTGCCTGGAATGTTGGAGAGATCAAAAATATGGCGTTACCTCCTTGCCATTTATTATTCCAGTTTTACATCGCCAACGACAAACTTTCCTGTCAACTTTATCAACGGAGTTGTGACCTTTTTCTTGGCGTACCTTTTAATATAGCCAGTTATGCCTTATTAACGCATATGGTCGCCGCACAAACCGGTTTGGATGTTGGTGATTTTGTTTGGACCGGTGGTGATGTCCACTTATACACAAACCATCTAAAACAAGCCGAACTGCAACTCACAAGAACCCCCTACGCTTTACCACAGCTCAACATTACTCGAAAGCCTGATTCCGTTTTTGATTATCATTTTGTTGATTTCGAAATTATCGGGTATCAATCCCATGCGCACATCAAGGGTGCGGTTGCCATTTAATCATGCCTTTAGAATCGCGCATAAAAAGCCCACCGCCCCTCATTTCTCTTATCGTCGCCATGGCAAAGAATCGCATTATTGGCAAAGACAATAAAATGCCTTGGCATCTGCCTGCAGATCTCGCTCATTTTAAAAAAATCACACTAGGCAAACCCGTCATTATGGGCAGAAAAACCTTTCAGTCCATCGGCAAGCCCTTACCCGGAAGACAAAATATTGTGGTATCGCAATCACTCAATTATGTGAGCGATGGGATCGACGTAACACAGAGTTTAGAAGATGCTATTGTTATAGCGGGCAATGTAGCGGAGATTATAATTATAGGTGGCGGTAACATTTACCGACAAATGCTACCCCGTGCCCAGCGCTTGTATTTAACCTATATTGATGCAGAAATAGAGGGTGATACCCAATTCCCCCAATATGAACACTTAGGCTGGGAAAAAAGCCAAGAAGAACAGCATGCCGCTGATGAAAAAAATGTTTACGCTTATTCTTTTGTGACCTTAAACCTAATCTGATCCTGGTTAATAGTTTTTTTACCATCTTAAGAGTCATTCTTAAAAACGCTAAATAACTTGTACGACAATATTCTCTGGGTGCATTGAATAAAAGCACCATCCCACATTCCGTAACTATTACTCCAAATGCCGGTGCGGTATCGTTCACTGTGCCTGCTGGAAAAGACCGGGCAGTCAATCTTTGTTCTAAACAAGGATTTCATATGGGTGAAATTGATATTTTTAGATTGTGTGGAATATGAGGAAAAAGATAAAAGATTCAGTCGTTATCCTAAGCTTGACGTAAGATTCCTTGACTGCGTTCGGAACGACCATGGTATTAAAGTCTGCATAACAATGGAGTTGAGGTTAAATAACCTCAACTCGGGAATAAGAATGTCGAATAATTCAGCTTAAATAGCGATTACTGCAACCATCACCTTCATCCAGTCGTCTGAATATTTTTCTGTGGTTAGGCATTCCTTTTTCAGCAATAGCCATTCTAATAATTGGAGTTTGCTGGTTTTGTTGTGGTGTTTTTGCTGATGAAGACCTTCCATTAATAAATGTACCGCTGAATCTAGGAAAGCTAATTGATCGATAAGATCTCGCACCAATAAAGTTTGTTTTCCCGCGGGTTGCCGGATTAATTTTTGCGCCGACGCTAACTGCTTTTCCAAGGCAGTCTTTAAAATTTCTATCCAAAGAATTATTTTATTATCGGCGGCGGATTCCAGTCGTGTTAATTTAGCCAATAAATCGTTAATGTATAATTTTTCGATACCATAGCGATGCATATCTCTCAATATTTGCATGCGTAAAGTATTATGTGTGCCTTCCCAATTTTCAAAAACTATGGCATCTCGAAGCAATCGTGGTAGTGCCGAGAAGCTTTCAATAGCACCATTGCCGGCTAATACATCAATACAATGATGGATGTGCTCGACCGAACGGGAAGCAGTGATATACTTATTAATATTGACGCGCATTCTTAAGATTAATAATAAGTTATCATCCGCTTTTTCCATACAATCTACTTTATCTTGTAAATTAGTGGTCGCAAGTGAGGCGGCTAACATCGCGCAATTTTCAGCTCGAATATCAGCCAGACGTTCTTGTACCAAGGGATAATTTTCAATAGGCTCCGCAAAGGCTACTCGATGTTTAGCGTAGGCACGGGCGATCTGATAAGCACGTTGTGCCGTACCTAAAATTGCAAAACTATTGTAGATTCTTGAAAGATGTAATACATTTTGCATTAACAATTTAAAACCATTTTCCGGTACACCCATAGAAATCGCTTCGGCTGCCTGAAAGTCCAGTTCAGCTGAAGCCATAGCTCGAGTACCCAGTTTTTCTTTTAAACGCCGGATAGAAATTTGATTTAATTCACCATTATCTTTTATTTTTTTTAGTAAAAATAAGCCGAGACCTTTTGTTCCTGAAGGCTCGTTATCAAATCTGGCAGTCATTAAAATAACATCTGCATTAACATTGGAACAAAACCATTTTTCTCCGGTAATTAACCAGCGACCATCAGCTTGTTTCTCAGCCTTGCAAGCATTCAGAGCCACATCTGAACCACCTTGTACCTCGGTGATAAATTGTGCACCGGTAAAATTATGACTAAAACCTGGCACTGTAAGCTTTTCTAACAATGCTTCTTTTTGGGGGAAAGTGGCAATTTTAATAAGTACTCTAATAACACCCGCAGTACAGGCAACAGGACAATTGTGACCTGCTTCGCCGAGATGGCTGGTCAGATAGAAAAGGATTAAACTTTCTGTCAGCTTACCGGGATCAACCAGATTTTTCATCATCCCGGTGCCATAGATGGCATTGCCCACCCTTTCATAATAAGGGTGATGAGTGATGTTGTTGGTCAGGGTACCAACATCATCGTAAGCCTCAAGCCGTGGGAGATTTAAACGGAAATCATTTTCGGCAACCATCGACTCCAAATTTTGTGCAATATCTTCGCCTAATAAATTTATTTGCTGAATAAATTGCTGGCTATTTTCACTCACAGCAAAACGAATAGAATGTTCCAATAATGGATCCGCAAGGTAAACGTTAGCGGTAATGGCTTTCCGCCATTCAATCAAGGCCTCGCGCCCTTCATCATTGGCATTTTTAGTGTGGCTTGATATCCTCATATGCAATACCTTTTTTCATGTCGCTAAAACCCGTCTTTATCCATTGACATCAAATTTTCGGCACCGGATAGCATGGCACTTTTGTGCATTTGCGTTCTGGGGAAAATTCTCTCAAAATAAAATTTCGCGGTTTCCAGCTTACTTTGATAAAAATTATCTTCATGACCCTGTACAATTTCATTGCTGGCAACGGCGGCCATATTTGCCCATTGCCACGCCAGACAGACATAGCCAGAATACATCAAAAAGTCGAAAGAAGCAGCACCAATTTCATCTGCATTTTGCATCGATTTTTTTGCAATAGTATCAGCAAGCCCCCCCCATTCGGCCAACGTCTGCAAGATGATGTTTTTGTAGCTTTCAAGGTTGTCTGGTAATTTTTGGGCATCGACCATTATATGGCTAATAATTTGTTTAAGCCCTTCACCTTTGTCAGCCAACACTTTGCGTCCAAGTAGATCGAGCGCCTGGATACCGGTGGTGCCTTCATAGATCATGGTGATGCGGCAGTCCCTGACCAATTGTTCCATGCCCCACTCTTTTACATATCCATGACCGCCTAAAATTTGTACGCCATAATTGGTCACTTCAAAACCGGTTTCAGTAAAAAATGCTTTGCAAATCGGGGTCAAAAAACCTAAGGCCTTATCCGCTTTTGCTGCCGCAGCCTTATCCGTTGAACGGTGAGCACAATCAACCTCAGTGGCGGTGTAGTATCCCAGTGCGCGATTTCCTTCGGTAAAGGCTTTCATGGAAAGCAACATTCTCCTTACATCTGGATGGACGATAATGGGATCAGCGGCCTTGTCTGGTGCCTTGATGCCACTCAACGAGCGGCCCTGAATACGCTCGGCTGCATAGCTTCTGGCTCCCTGCAGAGAAGCTTCGGCGATTGCCAATCCCTGCACTGCCGTGCCCAAACGCGCCACGTTCATCATGGTGAACATGCAATTGAGTCCACGGTTTTGCTGACCAATTAAAAAACCTTTGGCCTCGTCAAAATTGATAACACAGGTGGAAGATCCATTAATACCCATCTTGTGCTCAATTGAGCCACAGCTGACACCATTTTCTTTGCTATCATCATCCGCCACTTCACCCGATTCAGCAATGCGGTATTTTGGCACAATAAATAATGAGATCCCTTTTGTTCCTTGAGGCGCATCCGGCAAACGAGCTAAAACCAGGTGGATTATATTGTCAGCCAAATCATGTTCCCCGGCACTAATAAATATTTTACTGCCCGTAATGGTAAAACTGCCATCGTCATTAGGGATCGCTTTACTTTTTAACATGCCTAAATCCGAACCACAATGAGCTTCGGTAAGGCACATGGTTCCCGTCCACTGACCCGCAACCATTTTCGGCAAATAGCACTGCTTTTGTTGTTCATCACCATGCGCCTCAATCGCATGTATTGCCCCTGCCGTTAACCCTGGATACATACCCCAGCTCGAATTTGCAGCCGAAACCATTTCTGCAAGTGCTGTTCCCAGAGAATAGGGTAAGCCCTGACCACCATATTTTTCATCAAATGTGAGCCCGGTCCAACCTGCAGCAATATATTGCTGGTAGGCCGCTTTAAAACCTGCGGGTGTTGTCACCACCCCATCAAGCCATTGACAACCTTGTTCGTCGCCTACGGCATTAATTGGCTGCAAAACCGTGGCAGTGAACTTTCCGGCTTCTTCTAGGATAGCGTCAACCAGATCTGGAGAGACTTCTTCACACCCAGGTGTTTGCTGATAGTGCGCAGTAATATTAAGTAATTCGTTGAAAATAAAAGATATTTCTTTTAAAGGGGGACGGTATTCTGGCATAAGAATTCTCACTTTTTAAATTTAGGTAAAATGACGCGCACTCATCCTACCAGTTATATCATATCCTCATGCAAGTGCAACAATTTGCGTAATATTTTGTGCGTAAATGATACGCCTGTCAGCAAAATTAATATGAAAAAATGGCCAGATACCCGTACCAATTGGAAAGGCAGGATTTCAGTAATTAAAATTCTTTATTTTCTATCCAGCTTCTCGTCCACAGTCAGTGTTCGAGCCTCGGCTTCCAGCATCACCGGTATACCGTCACGTATCGGATAAGCCAATCCACTGGCATAACAAATTAATTCCAGTTTATCTTCACTGAGAATGAGCGGCGCTTTAGTGACTGGACAAACCAAAATATCGAGGATCTTTGAATCAATCATGTTTTTCTCCAGAAATAATATGCAACTTTTCGGGCGGTTTAAGGGAAACCAGTTTGGCAGCATCCAGTCTGATTTGAAACCAGTTAATTCTCCAGTCAAGATGAGAGCCTGTTGCTCTACCCGTGGCTCCCATTTCAGCAATTTGCTGTCCTTGCTTGACTTTTTGGTGGCGTTTAACCTTGATTTTACTCAGGTGTAAAAAACTGGAAAATACACCACCACCGTGATCAAGGATCAGCGTGCCACCGGAAAAATACATATCGGCTTCCGCCACAACAACTTTACCATCTGCGGGCGCAATTACAGGGCTACCCATTGGCCCGGCAATATCAACGCCAAAATGGGGACGTCTGGGTTCGCCATTCAAGATCCGCTGACTACCATAAACGCCACTAATTCTACCTTTGGCCGGCCAAATAAAGGCTTGCATAAAACCGCTATAATCCGAATGAATCATACGCGCCTGTTTAACTTGAGCAATATCCTTTTTTATCCGATCTCGCTGTTGCTGGGTACGCGGCGTAATTTTATCCGGCGGTAAACCATTGATACGTTGAATTCGGTAATCTCGTTGGCTGATTTGAAAAGATTGTTGCTGTTTTGCCCCAGCCGGGGAAATATATTCCAGTGTTGAAATACGCGCTGCATCCCGGGCAAACCCAAAAGCAAAGCTGCCAGAAGAAGTGATAAAAACTGCCTCACCATCCAGGGAAAGCTGGCTGCCTGATGGCGCCCGACCTCGAATGAGCCCCCCTTGAATAAATTGCCCTTTTAATTGTAAGCGGGTTTTCAGTGCTAATGGCTGCGCAGCATGATTGCTGGCGACGTATAGCGCTAAAAATAAAGATAGCGTGAGTAGCAACTTATTAGACATGATAAAAGTGCTGTTCCAACCGTTATTTTTCACTAAAAGGGGATTGTTTTGATTGCAGATTTCTTCTGCGCTAACAACATGAGACTAAATGGCCTGTCTTTCAGCCAGCGGCAGATAACCTGCTTTGATTCCCTTTACTGCTATCGCTACTGCATCGTGTGCATGCAGACTTTCAAGGTGATTGACACGGACCCAGAAATCGTCATATTCGGGTACTTGATCCAACGCCGTTTTAATGCGTCTGGCAGCATCCTCACAAAACATTAAATTTTGCCCATTCAAACGAGCAAATTCTTGTTCATCTTCACGTTTTACCGCCGTTTGCACAGCGGTTTTTAATACCGACTCTACCCGATCAATTAAAACCAGGATGGGTATTTCCTCACACCATTTTCCAAGATTTATTTTAATCTGTGCATAACTGCGTTGGCTGTGAGGGGTCGCAATAATCCCTTTTTCTGAGCCTAACCAATCGAGCACACTTTTGATATCCAGCGCTCCTTGAGCGGCAAAATCTGCTTCAAATTGCTGTTGAATTAATTGTCGCGCCAAAGCTGCCGAGCATGGACAAGTGGAAGAATAGGGGATTTTTACACTCAGTTCTAGTTCAACTTCATTGTTCTTTAAACTTGCTGCGACTTTTACCGGATAGCCTTTCCAACCCGAATAGTCAGTAATCAGCGCTTTTCGTTTGACTAGATATTCAAAGCCAAATTCGACGTAAGCATTATCGCTTAACCCCGCATGGCTTAGCGCGAAAGTCGACAATACTTTTTTGATGCTTTGCCCATTGAGACGTCGATCCTCAAAAACTTCATCCAGTCCCAAATACAAACGGGACATATGAATACCTTTGGCATCAGCATCGATGAGATTAACAAAAGCCTGAATTTTGGCGTTCACCCGTAAATCCCGCTGGTGTGGACCTTCTACAACCACCGGCATTTCAATGTCACTCATGCCAACCCAATCCAGCACACTGCTCGTGGGTGCTTTTGATTTAGTCGCCACATCGGGCAAAGAAGAAGATGTTCTGTCCTGGTTTAAAGTGTCGATAAAATCCATAAATCACTCCGACAGGCCACATAATAAATTTATATGACGAGGTTTAACGACAACTGTTTGTGTCACTGTCATCATTAAAAATTGCAGTATACTGCAATTTAATCGTCTTGTTGTTTAAAAAACAAACAAATTTATCTATTTTCTATTTTTATTTTCGCGCTCGCGGATTATTTCTTGGATGCGGGTGCGGCCGGCGGGGTAACACCTTTTTTGCTTTAGGTTCAATTAAAAGGTTTTCATCAATACTGACGGTCGATATCGTATAACCAAGATATTTTTCGATAGCCGGTAAATTCATCGCCGTACCTTCACTTGCAAAACTTATCGCTACACCTTTAGCACCGGCTCGGGCAGTACGACCAATACGATGTACATAATCTTCGGCTTCATCAGGCAGATCGTAATTAAATACATGGCTGACATTTTCAATATGCAAACCTCTTGCAGCCACGTCAGTCGCCACCAAAACTTTTAATTTTCCAGATTTTAAATTATCCAACAAGGCCAAGCGTTTTTTCTGTGGCACATCACCCGTTAACAATCCTGCCTCATAATCGTTTCCAGCAAGATAACTCCAAACACGTTCAGCCTCACGCCGTGTATTAACAAAAACAATTGCGCGCGGTGGTGAGGCTTTTTGCATCAGCCCCAAAAGTAACGGAATTCTTTCTTCGTTCGCTGGATAATAAAGCATTTCTTCGACCCGGCCAGAAGTCATTTCAACATCTACTTGTACTTTTACTGGATTATTCATCTGTTCATATGCCAACTCCATTACCCGATGCGACAATGTGGCAGAAAACAACATATTGAGCCGATCATCTGCTGCAGGCATTCTCCTAAAAAGATAGCGAATATCCTTAATAAAACCTAAATCGAACATTCTATCAGCTTCATCTAAAACGACATCGTCGATAGCATGCAAGGTGAAAACACCCTGTTTGAAGTAATCAATAATTCGACCCGTTGTGCCAATCAAGATATCGACACCCTGCGTTAGCATTTGCCGCTGTTCTTCGTAACCCGTTCCACCAAAAACCGCACCTAATTTAATTGCCGTGTATTTCGCCAACACAAGTCCATCTTCATAGATCTGCACTGCAAGCTCTCTCGTGGGCGCGAGAATCAAGGCCCTAGGTTCATTCGCACGTCGACCCTCAATAGGGCTAATGGTGAGCAAATCGTTAAGAATGGCGAGCAAAAAGGCCGCCGTTTTACCGGTTCCCGTCTGCGCCTGTCCGGCGACATTTTGCCCAGCTAAAGCCAAAGGTAAGGCTTGTGCTTGGATCGGGGTACAATAAGTAAAGCCGAGATCATTCAGCGCCTTTAACAGTTCTGGTTCTAATCCAAGTGAACTGAATTTCACTTCAGATAAATGTTTTTGTGTCATGAAATAAACCTGGGAAAGCGTAACATTTGTAAGTTGTATGAATAGTGTGGCGACACTATATACTATTAATCAACATTTGACCGTATTGGTGTTACATTTATCAACTTGTTGCATCAATTGTTGTGTCAACTACAGCGTAGGTTTTTATCGTGGGTCGATAAAAACAAATTTTGAAAAAACTTGAATCTCGAACATTGTTTTTATTAAAACGAGCCTCATTAATGATTTATTAGACACAAATTGATGAGAACACTTGATCTCTGATTCGCTTTTCATCAAGATAGAGCCATTCACAAACTCGGCTGGTCCGAGAAACAACAGGAGTTTATGCCCAAATGAGTGACAACATTGTCCACGTATCAGATGCTTCCTTTGAAGATGACGTTTTGAAATCTGAAACCCCCGTATTAGTTGATTTTTGGGCTGAGTGGTGTGGTCCTTGCAAAATGATTGCTCCCATACTGGAAGAAATTTCCAATGAATATGCTGGTAAAGTTAAAATTGCCAAGTTAAATATTGATGAAAATTCTGGTACGCCGCCTCAATTTGGTATCCGTGGCATTCCAACTTTGATCTTATTCAAAAATGGCCACGCTGAAGCAACCAAAGTCGGGGCTTTAACGAAATCCCAATTGGCGGCATTCCTTGACAGCAGTCTATAAATTCACTTGAACTTAATAACACACCCTCAAGTAGCACGGGTAGTAAGTATCTGAGGGTGTATGGTTTTTACAAAAGAATGACAACTATACAGAATATATATTGACTTAATCTCATTGCAGTGCTAACTTTTGTTGCAGGTCTGCAGAAACATTTCGTTTTCCAATTCCAGACATTTCACTTTATTATATTTTATAAATAATTTTTGATGTTAAAGCTAGGCTAAAACTTATTTAAATCTATAACAAATTACCCATTTCGCTTGTAAAAGCAATTAACTTTCATAGAAACCAACATGAATTTAACCGAATTAAAGAATACTTCCATCAACGAACTTATTGCCCTTGCCCAAACCATGAAACTGGAACATCTTACCAGAGCGCGCAAGCAGGACATTATTTTCGCTATCCTCAAGTCTCACGCAAAAAGTGGTGAAGATATTTTTAGCGATGGGGTTTTAGAAATCCTTCCTGATGGCTTTGGCTTTTTACGCTCGGCTGACGCTTCCTATCTCGCCGGGCCGGATGATATCTACGTATCTCCCAGCCAGATCCGACGTTTTAATCTTAGAACGGGAGATACCGTCTCAGGAAAAATACGCCCACCCAAAGAAGGTGAGCGATACTTTGCTTTATTACGTGTAAATGAAATTAATTTTGAAGCACCTGAGCTCACGCGAGGAAAAATTGCTTTTGAAAACCTCACGCCGTTACATCCCAATGAACGCATGCGCATGGAGCGCGGCAACGGCAGTACCGAAGACATTACTGCCAGAATTATTGATTTAGCAGCGCCCATTGGTAAAGGCCAGCGTGGATTGATTGTCTCGCCGCCCAAAGCGGGCAAAACCATGATGTTGCAAAACATTGCCCAATCTATCACCTTCAATAATCCTGATTGTGTGTTGATTGTTTTACTGATAGACGAACGTCCCGAAGAAGTCACCGAGATGAGCCGTACGGTTCGTGGTGAAGTGGTAGCTTCAACTTTTGATGAGCCTGCCAGCCGGCATGTGCAAGTAGCTGAAATGGTCATTGAAAAAGCCAAGCGACTCTCTGAGCATAAAAAAGATGTGGTTATTTTACTGGATTCTATCACCCGTTTGGCACGCGCCTATAACACGGTTATTCCTTCATCTGGCAAAGTATTAACTGGTGGTGTAGATGCTCATGCACTGCATAAACCCAAACGTTTCTTTGGTGCCGCAAGAAACATTGAGGAAGGTGGCAGTATCACCATTATCGCGACGGCACTCGTTGATACCGGATCAAAAATGGACGAAGTGATCTATGAAGAATTTAAAGGAACCGGTAATCTTGAGTTACATCTTGATCGTAAAATTGCTGAAAAACGTGTTTATCCTGCTATTAATGTCACCCGATCCGGCACGCGTAAAGAAGATTTACTCACCACGGCTGACGAACTGCAAAAAATGTGGATCTTAAGAAAGATCATTCACCCAATGGACGAAATTGATGGCATCGAATTTCTCATTGATAAATTAGCCCTGACCAAGACCAACGAAGAATTCTTCAACTCCATGAAACGTTCCTGATAAGTTGCAACAAATGTCATGAAATATAAAGATTTGCGTGATTTTATTGAATTACTCGAATCTCGAGATCAACTCAAGCGTATCACTATAGAAGTCGATCCCTACCTAGAAATGACAGAAATTGCCCAGCGCACCTTGAACAAGGCTGGGCCGGCACTGCTGTTTGAAAATCCCAAAGGTTCTGATATCCCCGTGTTGGCTAACCTTTTTGGTACGCCGGAACGCGTTGCTTTTGGAATGGGGCAGGAATCTGTTGCGGCGTTACGTGATGTTGGTAAATTACTGGCCTATTTAAAAGAGCCTGAAGCACCGAAAGGTTTTAAAGACGCCCTGAGTAAATGGCCTGTATTTAAACAAGTGCTCAATATGGGGCCCAAAGAATTAAACAAGGCACCTTGCCAAAAAGTAGTTATCGCAGGTGATGATGTCGATCTGAGTAAACTCCCCATTCAAACCTGCTGGCCGGATGATGTTGCCCCACTCATTACCTGGGGGTTAGTGATTACCCGTGGCCCTGATAAACCAAGACAAAATTTGGGCATTTATCGGCAACAAGTTATCGCAAAAAATAAAGTGATTATGCGCTGGCTTTCTCATCGGGGCGGTGCTTTGGATTTACAGGCCTGGCAACAACAACACCCAGGTGAAGCTTTTCCCATCGCCGTTGCCTTAGGCGCTGATCCGGCAACGATTTTAGCAGCAGTGACGCCTGTTCCAGATACGCTTTCCGAGTATGCTTTTGCAGGTTTACTCAGAGGCGAACGCACCGAAGTGGTAAAATCACTCACCCATGACAGTCTTCAGGTTCCTGCCAGCGCGGAATTTGTTTTGGAAGGTTATATTTACCCCGACGAAATGGCTCAAGAAGGTCCTTTTGGCGATCACACGGGCTATTACAATGAAGTTGAATCATTCCCTGTTTTTACCATAGAAAAAATTACCCATCGTCAAGACCCCATCTACCATTCCACTTATACTGGCAGACCACCAGATGAACCAGCCGTCCTTGGCGAAGCTTTAAACGAAGTTTTTATTCCGATCTTACAAAAACAATACCCCGAAATTGTCGATTTTTATCTACCGCCAGAAGGTTGTTCGTATCGTTTAGCGGTGGTCACCATTAAAAAACAATATCCCGGCCATGCCAAACGCGTAATGATGGGCGTGTGGTCATTTTTACGGCAATTTATGTACACCAAATTTGTGATTGTTACCGATGAAGATGTCAATGCCCGGGATTGGAAAGATGTGATCTGGGCCATAACAACACGTATGGATCCTGCCCGTGATACGGTGTTGATAGAAAACACCCCCATTGATTATCTGGATTTTGCATCTCCGGTCGCTGGTCTGGGGTCAAAAATGGGGCTGGATGCCACGCATAAATGGCCTGGAGAAACGACTCGGGAATGGGGGCGCGCCATAACCATGAGTGAAAAGGTAAAAACCAAAGTTGATGCTATATGGAATGATTTGGGTATTGATTGAAAAAATGAATGAGCTTTTAATATGATCATCTGGAAAGGACTGGGAATACTGGTTTTTATTATCACCCTTGTGGTCGCCGTGATCATGCAGCTTGTTTTGGGTACGGAATACTATCAAACTGAAAGTTGGCCGATTCCTCTTGCCATAGCGCTCTCCGCTATTATTGTTGGTTTGCTTGGCCTAAATCTGAATAATAAACCGGGTCGTATTCTACTCGATGCAAAAACCAATGAACAAATCGAAGTAAAAAAGATACATTCACTCTTCTGGATCCCGATGCAATATTGGGGCATTATTTTATTGTTGATCAGTGCATTATTATTTTTTGCTCGCAAGTTATAACGGTTTCAATACACAAGTTACCGGCCATTTTATAGTTAACTAGCAAATTTCTTACAGCCTTAAGCGCAAATTAACGTACGCTTTATCACATGATTTTGTTAATCTTTAACCATTAATCAGCAACGGATCTATCCTTTCATGCAACGTGCTCAAAAAATTTTAGAAGCGACCTTTGGATATGATCAGTTTCGCCATTCACAAACAGAAATCATCCAACAGCTACTCGCTGGAAATGATGCCTTGGTTTTAATGCCAACAGGTGGCGGAAAATCACTCTGTTTTCAGATCCCGGCGATGGTGCTGCAAGGTACAGCCATCGTTATTTCACCCTTAATCGCCCTGATGCAGGATCAAGTACAGGCACTGCAACAATTAGGGATCAAAGCTGCTTTTTTAAATTCCTCCCTCGACATCAACGAATCACAGCAGATCACCCAACAGCTTGTCAATGGTCAGCTCGATTTGTTGTATGTTGCCCCAGAAAGGTTATTGACTGAGCAAATGCTGCAAATGCTCTCAAACTGTCCGTTGTCTTTATTTGCGATTGATGAAGCCCACTGTGTCTCGCAATGGGGTCATGATTTTCGGCCGGAATATCAACGGCTGAAAATCCTCCACCAACGGTTTCCTGATGTTCCCCGGATCGCTTTAACCGCCACCGCCGATCAACGTACCCGTGATGAAATCATCTGCCAATTACAATTGGAACAAGCCCAAGTTTTCATTAATAGTTTTGACCGGCCCAACATCCGCTATGCAATATCCGAAGGAAACAATCCCAAACTACGGCTATGGCATTTCCTTGAACAAAACCATGCTGATGATGCGGGCATTATTTATTGTCTGTCCCGAAAAAAAGTGGAGGCCACTGCTGCCTGGTTTTCAGCGCAAGGACGAACAGCTTTACCCTACCATGCCGGATTATCTGCGCAGCAAAGGCGACAAAACCAACAACGTTTTTTAAGAGATGATGGTATTATCATTGTCGCCACCATCGCCTTTGGTATGGGCATTGATAAACCCGATGTGCGATTTGTCGCGCATCTCAGTTTACCCAAAAGTATTGAGGCCTATTATCAGGAAACCGGTCGCGCAGGCCGTGATGGACAAGCAGCCAGTGCCTGGATGGCTTATGGGTTACAAGACGTTATTACACTGCGACAATTTTTACAGGCTTCCAATGCCAACGAAGCACATAAGCAGGTTGAACACCATAAACTGGAGTCCATGCTGGGTCTTTGTGAGTTGAGTAGCTGTCGGCGGCACGCCTTGCTCTACTATTTTGCAGAAAAATCACCTGCCAGCTGTGGTAATTGTGACAACTGTCTGGAACCACCACAGCAGTGGGATGCCACGATTGCAGCGCAAATGGCGTTGTCCTGTATTTATAAAACAGGGCAACGCTTTGGGGTTAATTATGTTGTTGATACCTTACGTGGGAAGGTGGACCCTCGCATCGTACAGAATCACCACCAGCAAATTTCTACTTTTGGTATCGGTGAGGATTTTTCCGTAGCCGAATGGCGCACAATTTTTAGACAATTAATTGCTCTCGGGTTCATTGACATTAATACCGAAAGACATGGAGCTCTACAACTTACAGCAAAATCTCGCCCGTTACTCAAAGGGGAAGAAAAACTTAATTTACGAAAATATATCGAAGCCAGCAAACCACAAACCGCTTCAAAATCAAAAAAACTCGGCGCCATTAAACCCCAGAACCAACCACTTTGGGAAGCATTACGGCAAATTCGTACGGAACTTGCCGATGAATCAGCACTGCCAGCTTATGTCATCTTTCATGACAATACCTTGCAAGAAATGGTGCGCTTGAGGCCACAAACACTGGCAGAAATGCATACTATTTCAGGTGTGGGCGATGAAAAATTACAACGTTATGGCACCAGGTTCCTTGAGGAAATCTCAAAATTCCCTTTGTCACCCCTCCTGCAAAATCAGTTGAGTGCGACCGTTAATGAAACGCTTATGCTTTTTCAAACAGGGCAGACTGCTGCACAAATTGCCACCCAAAGAGCGCTTAAAACCAACTCCATATACAGTCATCTTGCCGAGGCAATAGCTTCAGGATTTCTCAAAGTTAAAGAGGTACTCGATCTCGAGGAAGCTGAATACGAAGAAATAATACTCACTATTGAAACCTTAGAAAGTGAGGATCAAGGTAAACTAAAACCTGTCTTCGAAGCACTTGATGCAAAATATGAGTATGGTATTTTAAAATGTATTCAAGCATCTATCTCGGCGGGCGGTTTTTAAAAGCAGGGAAATTTCAAGGCCATACCAACCGTACTTTCAGCTGCTCAATCTATCCAGTCACGGATGCCTGCCAGTGCTACAACGCTTGATATTGGCCAAGTAATGCTTCATAGCATTCAGCAATTTTCTGAGCAAAACAAGATAGTGGGATGCATGATTATTTTTCCCTGGACAGTTCGCTTTATTTTTCTTCAACTTTTGCATACAAAGGTAGCAAACTAAGTTAAAATGCGCCTCCGAATTTTTCCCCGTCTTTTTAGAGCAACAAGGCTTTTTGCAGACTCAAGATACAGGCAATAACCGTGATTTCAACCGCTAATTTAACCATGCAATTCGGTGCTAAACCGTTGTTTGAAGATATCTCCATAAAGTTTGGTGCTGGTAATCGCTATGGCTTGATTGGCGCCAATGGTTGCGGTAAATCTACTATGATGAAAATTTTGTCTGGTCATCTCGAACCTTCCTCAGGTCAGGTCATGGTGGATGCGAATGAAAGACTGGGTGTTTTAGGACAAAATCAATTTGCTTTTGAAGCCTATCAAGTGATTGATACCGTGATTATGGGACATCCAGAATTATGGGAAATTAAACAACAGCGCGACCGTATTTATGCGCTTGCTGAAATGAGTGAGGAGGAAGGGATGCAGGTTGCCGATCTTGAAGTGCGATTTGCTGAACTTGATGGTTACACTGCGGAATCACGAGCAGGTGAACTTTTGCAGGGGCTTGAGATACCACTTGCGCAACATTTTGGCCCGATGAGTGCAGTTGCACCGGGTTGGAAGTTAAGGGTGTTACTGGCTCAGGTGTTATTCGCCGAGCCAGAAATCATGTTACTTGACGAACCCACCAACAACCTCGATATTAATTCTATCCGTTGGCTGGAAACGATTTTAAAACAACGTCAATCAACGATGATTATCATCTCTCACGATCGTCATTTTCTCAATAGTGTCTGCACCCATATGGCCGATCTGGATTATGGAGAGCTCCGACTCTTTCCAGGGAATTATGATGAGTATATGACCGCCGCGACTCAATCCCGCGAACGCCTGCTCTCGAATAACGCTAAAAAGAAGGCGCAAATTGCCGAACTTAGAACGTTTGTTTCTCGATTCTCAGCTAATGCCTCTAAAGCAAAACAAGCCACTTCCAGGGCAAAATTAATTGACAAAATTGAGCTCGAAGAAGTTAAGCCTTCAAGCCGGATGAATCCTTTTATTCGTTTTACCCAACAAAAAAAATTATATCGCTTAGCGCTTGAGCTTGAACAAGTTTCCAATGGTTATAACGAACTACTTTTTAAAAATTTCAACCTGATGGTGGAAGTCGGTGAACGGGTTGCTGTTATCGGACCTAACGGCATTGGCAAAACAACTTTTCTAAAAACCTTAATAGGAGCAAAACCTGCTAAATCAGGCATAGTTAAATGGTCGGAAAATGCCAAAATTGGTTATTATGGACAGGATCATAGTGAAGATTTTGCTGATGATAACACCCTGTTTGAATGGATGAGCCAATGGCGTAAACCCACAGACGATGATCAGGCCGTTCGTGGTATGCTTGGACGGCTATTATTTTCTCAAGACGACATTAAAAAATCTGTCAGCAAGTTATCTGGCGGTGAAAAAGGACGCATGATGTTTGGCAAGCTGATGATGAACCAGCCAAACGTGCTGATTATGGACGAACCGACCAATCACATGGATATGGAATCCATTGAGTCTCTAAATCTGGCACTTGAAAATTTTGCTGGCACACTCATTTTTGTCAGCCACGATCGGGAGTTTGTCGCATCGCTTGCAACCCAAATTATTGATATGAAGCCTACAGGTTTAGTCACCTTTGCCGGAAAATACGAAGATTATCTTATTTCGCAGGGTGTAATTTCTGCTCCATAAAATATGATTTAAGTCATTGCCCCGCCGATTAAATTTGACAGCTCGTGTTTATTAGTGAAATCATAGCGTTAAGGTTAATTTAACAGGGCTATGTTATGTCAGATTCTCATCCAAAAGATGATGTTGTTTATCCAGTGTTCCCCGAAGTTGCTGATGCTTCCTGGATAAATTCAGATACTTATCAACGCTTATATCAATACTCCATAGAACACCCGAAGGATTTTTGGGGTGAGCAAGCGACCAGAGTAAGCTGGTTTCGACCTTTTACCAAAGTAAAAACCACCTCATTCCAACGCGATAATGTCTCCATAAAATGGTTTCAAAATGGCGAGCTGAACGTAAGCTATAATTGTCTGGATCGTCATTTAGCCGACCGAGCCGAACAAACTGCCATAATTTGGGAAGGTGACGATCCGGCAAAAGATGAATATATCACCTATCGTGACTTATATTCTCGTGTCTGCCGTTTTGCCAATGCCCTGCGTGAGCAAGGCGTTAAAAAAGGTGACGTGGTCACACTGTATATGCCCATGGTGCCTGAAGCTGCCGTGGCTATGCTGGCCTGTACCCGGCTTGGGGCCATTCACTCGGTAGTCTTCGGCGGCTTTTCTCCTGAAGCTATCGCCAATCGTATTGACGATTGTAGCTCGCGTTTTATTGTCACTGCAGATGAAGCGGTGCGTGGCGGGAAAAAAATTCCGTTAAAAACGAATGTCGATAAAGCCATTTCTCTGTGCAAAAATGGCACAGTCGAAAAAGTTTTTGTCGTCAAAAAAACTGCAGCGAAGATAGCCTGGGTTGAAGGTAGAGATTTGTGGTATGCAGAAATAGTTGAACATATGTCGCCGCATTGTTTCCCTGAACCAATGAACGCAGAAGATCCCTTATTTATCTTATATACCTCAGGCTCAACCGGGAAACCAAAAGGCGTACTGCATACCACCGGCGGTTATCTTGTTTACGCCACGACTACTTTTAAATATGTATTTGATTATCATGCGGGTGATATCTTTTGGTGTACGGCTGATGTTGGCTGGATCACCGGGCACACATATACCATTTATGGACCACTGGCCAATGGCGGTATTACCGTAATGATGGAATCCGTGCCGAATTATCCTGATAGCTCTCGCATTGGTAAAATAATTGATAAGCATCAGATTAATATTCTTTATACCGCACCAACAGCCATCCGATCATTAATGAAAGATGGCGATTCACCAGTACATGAAAGTTCTAGAAAAAGTTTAAAATTACTCGGCAGTGTCGGTGAGCCCATTAATCCCGAAGCCTGGGAATGGTATTTTAAAACCATCGGTGATTCTCGCTGTCCTGTTGTTGATACCTGGTGGCAGACAGAAACCGGTGGCATCCTCATCACCCCGCTTCCGGGCGCAACAGCAATGAAGCCTGGCTCTGCTACCCGACCATTTTTTGGTATCCAACCAGCCATATTTGACGATGAAGGTAATCAACTGGAAGGTGAGTGTGAAGGAAATTTGGTGATACTGGATAGTTGGCCAGGGCAAATGCGCTCTCTCTATGGCGATCATGAGCGTTTTATGCAAACTTATTTTACCACTTTCGATAATGTTTACACCACCGGTGACGGCGCTCGACGTGACCAGGATGGTTATTACTGGATTACAGGGCGAGTGGATGATGTGCTTAATATTTCTGGTCATCGAATGGGAACAGCCGAAATTGAAAGTGCCTTGGTGTTGCATCCTGCGGTCGCAGAAGCCGCTGTGGTAGGATATCCTCACGATATTAAAGGTCAGGGGATTTATGTTTATGTCTCCCTCAATGCTGGCATCAAGCCTTCTGACGAATTAAAACAAACCCTCATTGATCAGGTACGAACAGAAATTGGAGCTTTTGCTGCTCCGGATCTAATACAATGGGCCGCGTCATTACCCAAAACACGTTCAGGGAAAATTATGCGCCGTATTCTACGTAAAATTTCCAGTAATGATTTTGCAGATCTGGGCGACACCTCAACGTTAGCTGAACCTGAAGTCGTTGCTGATTTAATCGCCAATAGATGTAATCGGTAAATTGGAGTCGGTATGAGTTCCATTGAGTTTTCAATTTATCGCCTGCAAAACCTAGACGATTTACTGGATAAAAGGCCGACTATTCGGCAATTATTTCAGGATAAATTTTTTATTTCCACTACAACGCAAAGCGACACCCTGGATTTTTTTCAATTCTCATCAGGGACGGCTTTTTTTGAGGCTCTAAACTTTTTGAGCAAAAATGGTTTTGCCGAAACTGCATTCAAGTCTGGCTTGAATATTAAAATCGGTTCACTGGGTTTGCTTGATTTTTATCTCACTAGTTGTGGTGACATACAACAGGCATTTAATGCCATTGTTAAATATTTCCCTTTAATTTCAACCCATCTAAATAATTGTATTTCGCTTACAACGCACACAAAAAACAACGGTAACGAGATATGCTCTTTTGCTATTCATCCAGCAGATAACTCAAATGAAAAGACGCGCCTGGAAGTTGAATTTACTTTGGGCATAATAATGGCCCTTTTTAAAAGACTCACACAACAAAGATTTCCAGCCACTTTGTCGCTTCCTTATCATTCATTTGCATCAAGTTGTTATGATTTATTGACCCAGCAAAACATACAAATTAAATTGAATCGTCCGCAATTTAGTTTTTCATTTGATGCAAACATTCTGCATCAATCATTGTCTTTTGCCAGTGAAAATACACGGAATGTACTTGTTCCTGAACTTGATCAACAACTTTCAAGTCTAAACCTTGAGGGTAACATTATTTCCCGGATACTGGCGCTTTTTGCCGAAATAGAATTGCCTCAAGTTTCGCAAACTATCATTGCCGAAGCGCTTAACATGAGCGAAAGTTCATTAAAAAGAAAGTTATCCGAGTGTGATACAACCTTCACCAACTTATTAAATCGTTACAAGAAAGAAAAATCCTTGCACTTACTTTGCTCTGAAGATTTGTCCTTTGAACAAATTGCGCTTCAGACAGGATATTCTGACAGAGCCTCTTTCGAACGCGCTTTTAAAAAATGGATTTGCTTGACCCCGGCACAGTTTCGTCGACAATCTTCTTTGAGCAAAATAAATTCCAAACTCATTAAAGCGGCTGATATTCATGCAATACCGCCATCGCCCAAAGTCTGTCAACAGGTGATCAGTTTGACCCAGGCAGATGATTTTAAAATTGCCACCTTGGCGGAACTCATTACCGCTGATCCGGTTTTAACAGGAAAGCTGATGGGCGTGGCAAATTCAGCTTTTTATGGCGGACAAAATATCACCGATTTAAACCAGGCAATTGTTCGGGTTCTTGGTGTCACTACCGTTCAAAATCTGACTATCAGCATGATGTGTTGTCGCCAACTCGATACCTCGCAGTGCGCAGCTTTTGATTTATCATTGTTTTGGACGGTCTCATTGGCAACGGCTGAATCCAGTAAATATTTTGCTTCCAGCCCGCGCATCCTGAATAATATCTTGCCCGCCGAGCTTTATTTGGCCTCTTTGTTACACCAGATAGGCTTGCTCTCTCTGGTGCATTTACGGCCGTATGAGACGCATCTTTATTTGCAAAATATGACTCAGCAACTGGATAACAGTACTGAAGATTTTTCTAAACTTGAAACCAATATTTTTGGCGTTACCCTCGCAGAAATGGGTGCGTTGGTGTTGACACATTGGGGGCTACCACAATCCGTCTGCCAAGTTGTGCGGGCATTGGTGTTCTCACCACAAAATGAAGCAGCACAACTCATTCACATACTCTCCCAAATGACCAAACTACTGATTCGGCACAATGATGGTTCGGTGAGCGATGAATACCGACAAAAACTATTAACCATAACCGGACTTTCTTTAACACAGATAGATAATAATATTAACCGCATGAGTGAACAGCTACCAGCAGTTATCTGTCTCGCAGAAAGTTTTTAAATTAACCTTAATAAGCTTATTAAATAACGATTAATTCTTATGTTAAAAATTACTGACAGCATATCAATTCCACAACATGAAATTACCTTTCATGCTATACGTGCTCAGGGTGCGGGTGGTCAAAATGTAAATAAGGTATCTTCTGCTATTCATTTGCGATTTGACATTCAGGCTTCTTCTTTACCGGCAGAAATTAAACAACGTTTGCACAAAACATCCGACACAAGAAGAAACAAGGAAGGTATCATTGTCATCAAGGCACAACAATTTCGCACCCAGGAAAAAAACAAAATAGCGGCTCTAGATCGATTAAAAATAATTGTATTGGCCGCGACCCTCCAAGAAAAAGTCCGAATAGCTACAAGACCGACTAAAGGCTCCAGGCTAAAAAGACTTGAATCCAAAACCAAAGCCGCAAAAACAAAAACCTTAAGAAAAAAAGTGACTTCTGCGGATTAATTCGTTTTGGTTTCTACCCGGTATTTTTTGCTGGTTTTTAAAAAATCTGCACTTTCATTATAAACAGCAGTTTTAACCCCCATTAAGCCTAAAATTGCCGGGAAAACATTATCATGGGTAAACTTTAAATCCTTGCTTTTTTGTATTTGATTTACCCGGTATTTTTTATTGTTTTCCCCAGCCCAAAAGACCACCGCCACATGTTTTTGTACCTTTGGTGCAAGAAAGTTTGGCAACCCATGCAAATACAGTCTATTTTCACCCAATGATTCACCATGGTCGCTTACATAAAGCATGGCCGTTTGAAAATCATTATTATTTTTTAGCAACGCAATCACTTTAGCTAAAAAATAATCCGTGTACAAAATGGCATTATCATAAGCATTGTTT